>CBDUSJ010000281.1:0-4174 GCA_965369845.1 uncultured bacterium
CACAGATTTAATTTTCATTTAAATCAGTGAATCTGTGGCTAATATCATTTTTATAACTTTTCGGAGTGTACTCACTAATTATTTAAAATTATTTTGCATTTTTTTTAAAACTGATTTGGTATAAAAAATAAAATAGTATTTTTGCCAAGCAATAAGATATATAAAAATTTTTACATTCTTATTGCCTGTTTTTTATTTGAAATTATTTATTAACCAAAAATTATTTTACTATGAAACTAAAATTATTCTTGCTCATTTTCGCATTTGTTTTTTCGGGTATGAATTTTCTTAATGCTGAAAATGTTGAACTAAAAGATGCTAAAAAAGTAGCCAAAGCATTTTACAACAAAAAGTACGAGGTAAACTTCCCAAACGCTTCAGGAACTTTTCAAATTGCCGAAACTTTTATCAACAAAAGAAACGACGAAGCTGTAATCTACATTTTCAATTTTGACAATGATGGTTTTGCTATTGTGCCTGCCGACGACAGGCTGTATCCTGTTGTAGGTTTTTCATTCGATGGTTTATACAATCCTGCAACGATTCCTGAAAATGCAAAGTACGTAATTAGTGAATTTGGAAACCAGGTTATTTACGTAAGAGAAAATTCTTCAGAAGCTACTCCTGAAGTTATTAGCGCCTGGAATGATTTACGTTCGGACAATACGGAAAATTTATCGTTCCTTTTCAACAATCGCGATATTGATGCAATGGTTTTTGCAATGTGGAATCAGGATAATCCTTACAACGCTTTTTGTCCGGAAGACGCAAGCGGCCCCGGCGGACACGCGTATGCAGGATGTGTTGCCACAGCAATGTCGATGATCATGTACCACTGGAGATACCCGGAACAGGGAACAGGAAGCCATTCGTATTATTGTTCGCCTTATGGAACGCTAACAGCAAATTTCGGCGAAACAACTTATCCATATCTCGGAATGGTAAATTCTTCCGATTCCAAACTTAACGAGCCTATCGCTTTACTTATGTATCACTGTGGGGTAGCAGTTGATATGCAATACGGCCCTGATGGTTCAGGCGCCTATAGTAATGATGTTCCATCGGCCATAAAAAATTATTTCGGATATGCAAGCAATGCACAGTATATACAACGAGGTGGCTGGGCAGCATGGAAAGCATATCTTAACCAACAATTGGATTGGGAACAGCCGGTATATTATTCAGGTTGTGATAGTAAAGGATGCCATGCTTTTGTTGTTGACGGTTATCAGGAACAAACGGACGACACATATTATCATTTTAATTTCGGGTGGAGCAGTTCAGGAAATGGCTGGTACCTTGTAACCAATGCCGGAGGATACAACCAGAGTAATGCAATGGTCAGAAATTTTATCCCTGATCCGGATTATTATCCTTATGATCCCCCCGAAGAACAGGTTTTGATAACATATACCAACGGAACAATTGATGATTGCAGCGGCCCAAAAGATAATTATCAAAACAATATTGATTGCAGTTGGCTAATTTCTCCACAAACACCCGAAGATTCAGTTACAGATATTACACTTACTTTCAACAGGTTCGATACTCAAGCTGATTTTGATTTTGTCAGAATTTATGACGGCCCTGATGTTGATTCTCCGCTTCTTGGTGAATTTTCGGGCAGCGATATTCCGGGAACACTTACATCAACCGGTAACCAGGTACTGATTACTTTCACAACCAATGAAACAGTAACTTACAATGGATGGTTTTTATCTTTCGAATCAGACCAGCCGACATGGTGCAGCGGGCTTCAGGCATATACCGAACCAATCGGAACATTCGATGATGGCAGCGGCAGCTTTTACTACAACAACAATACTGCTTGTATGTGGAAAATCGAACCGCTATGGGCTTCCGAAGTCACTTTATATTTTAACTATCTCGATACCGAAGAAGGGAAAGATTTCGTTAAAGTTTACGACCTTGATACACAACAACTTCTTGCCGAGGTTTCCGGAAATGAAATCCCTGACCCAATTGTTTCTCCGAGTGGAAAAATGTTTATAACATTTAACTCAAATTCCGGTACTAGAGGATTAGGATGGGAAGTTAGTTATGAAATATCAAATGTTGGTATTGAAGAAGAAAAAGCAGATGTTTTTGAAAACCTGACCATCTTTCCAAATCCCGCACAAAATTTAATTCATTTATCTTTCGATTGTGAAAATGGCGGAAAGCTGAATATTACACTCAACAGCATGAACGGGTCAAAAATCTATAATGAAAATATTAGTAATTTCGATGGAAGCTATAATAATTCCATTGATGTGTCCGGTCTTGCTAAAGGGGTATATTTTATTAGCATTATCTCCGAAAAAGCAACAGCAGTTAAAAAGCTTGTTATTGAATAAAATATTTCAATTAAAATAATTGAAAGGGAGCTGAAATATAAATCAGCTCCCTTTTTTTTTATTTATAAAAATAGTACTTTTGGCAATCTATGAGTCTGGTATAAAAAGCCGCGAATGCGCGAATTATTAAATTTATTGCTACTGATTATCTGTAATATACGATATGAAAAATATCATTCTGAACCTTTTTAGACTGGACTCATCTATAAAATTAGATAAATTTTGTAAACTCTCAAAAAACGTTTTACTATGAAACTAAAATTATTCTTAATCATCTTTGTTTTTGTTTTTTCGGGCATTGGCTTTCTTAATGCTGAAAACGTGGAACTAAAAGATGCTAAAAAAGTTGCGGAATCAAAGCTTATTCAACTTAAAAAAGCAAACAACTTTTCTATAAAATCCATAAATAGTAATACAAGTAAAAATGGTGAAATTTTATTTTATGTTTTCGATTTAAACCCAAAAGGATATATTGTAGTTACAGCCGATACCGACCTTCCGCCGGTTATAGCATATTCTTTTGAAAGCTATTTTGGAAAATATAATTCAGAGAATAATACCCTTCTCAAATTGCTGAAAACCGATATTCAATTCAGAAAAAAAAATATATCTGAACTTCCGGTTGAAGTTATTAATCAAAGAAACTCTTTATGGAAGACTATTCTAAATACTGAAAATTCAACCAGCGATAATTCGGTTTTATTATTAAAAAATTCTTATGCTTCAATTGGCCCTTTGCTTGAAACTATTTGGAGTCAGAATTATCCTTTTAATATTTTTTTCCCGGAAGTTTCGTGTATGAATATTGTGTCTTGTCCTGTTGTTGCTATGGCTCAAATTGTTAATTATCATTCAACGATTAACAACACCTCATTTGATGACAGCGATGACTATCATGTTGATATTTTCGGATGTAACTTCTGGATTGATGATGATTATCTTGAATACGGCTTTCCATCTTTTCCTGAGCTTAACCTTTATCTTGATACTTTAACCATGCAATACGAAAATCAACAGCCACTTACAAATAATGATATCGCAGCGCTTTGTTTCGGGTGTGCAGTAGCTGCAAAACAAGGAAATACTGATGAATGGGGCCTGGATAAGGTTTATCCGGCATATTTAAAATTCGGCTTTGACCAGGCACAATTAATTTACGGGTATAATTCTTCCTATATAATTCAAAATATTATGGATTCAATGCCTGTTCATATTGCTTTTCAAACACCGGAAGGAGGATATAGTATTGTTGTTGACGGTTATGAGGGAGATGAATTCTTTCATCTTAATTTTGGATGGTCAGGTTTTTGTAATGGTTGGTATTCGTTACCGAACGGGAGTCTTGGAATAACATTTTTTGAAGGTATTATCAAAGATATCAAATCGACTTTTACAGATATTAAAAATGATTTAGAGCTTTTTAGTGAAATGAATCTTTCAATATATCCAAATCCATTTAATAAAAAAACAACAATAAGCATTGAATTAAAAGAAAATACAACACTTCAATTGGCTATATACAATATTAATGGAATTCTTGAAAAAATGCTTGTAAATAAGATGATGATTAAAGGTTCTAAAAAATTTACGTGGGATGGCAGCAATAACAGTGGAATTCTGCTCACACCCGGTATTTATTTTTGTAAACTGCAAACATCAAAAACAACTGAAATAAAGAAAATTATTATTTATTAACCAATTAAAAAAGGAGATGTTATGAAAGATTTAAAAATTAAGATTAAGTGTTTGTATGTTTTAGTAGTTTTATCACTTTTTGCGGTGAATGCTTATGCACAAGGTAATCAATTTGAAAATAT
>CBDUSJ010000282.1:0-4171 GCA_965369845.1 uncultured bacterium
GCTCGTCCGGGTCTGTGGGGGAGCGGTGAGGTAACGAGCCGCTCTACCCGGAAATATGGCGGAATATAAAGGTGAAAAAAAATAGGTGGATATTTTATTACTGACAAATTAAAAAATAAATTATGCCAAGAATTTCACAAGAATTCAAATCAATAATTAAAGAACTTCCTAAAGAAGAACTTGAAAAAATTGTTATCAATTTTGCAAGAAAAAATCAGGAATTTTTTGATGTATTGCATGTAAATTACCTGTCGAAGGATGAGGAAATCAATGATTTGTTTGTAGAAACAAAATTCAAAATAGATATGGATTTTGATTTTATTCCCGGACGAGTTGTCCAGAAAAAATTAGCAAAAGCTATTGGAGAAGCAGTTAAGGAAATCAACTATTTTGTAAAAGTTACAAAAAACAAAAAATTTGAAGCCGATTTGCTTATTTATCTTCTTGATTTTGTTTATTCAAATTATCAGAATGAATTAGGCACATGTTGGACGGTTTTTGATTCAAAACTTGCAATAACCACAAATAGAACAATTAACCTGATAACAAAATATCTTCATGAAGATTATCTTTTGGATTACAGAGATAAGATTAACGGTTATCTTAATGTTTTACATAAAAAATGCAGGTACCTTAATTACGTTTTTGATATGCCCGAAAACATTTAAACTTTCAATATTTTTACAAAAAATAAAAAATGAAAGAGATAAATAAATTTCCACAAAAAATAATTACCTCATTTATTCATAAGCACCATATTTTTACACTTGCAACATCAAACGACAACAAACCTTATACCTGCACCTGTTTTTATATTTACCTCGATGAACCGAATCTTTTTACTTTTACTTCCGGCCATACAACAAAACACATAAATGACGTGCAAAAGCAAAACTATGTTGCCGGGGCTGTAGCTCTCGAAACAACAATGATAGGTAAAATTCAGGGCATACAATTTACAGGTTATATGCGCAAATTGGAAGGTGAAGAGTTAAAAATCGCAAACAAAGCCTACCTTAAAAAATTTCCAATTGCCCGCCTCAAAGAAACTATTCTCTGGGGAATTGAACCGGATTTTATTAAAATGACACACAACCGACTCGGTTTTGGGAAGAAACTTATCTGGAAAAATTGTTAAATTGTTAAACTACAACAATGTAACAATTTAGCCATTTAACAATTTAACAATTTAACCCTAAACACTTATTTGGTTCTAATTTACAGAATACAATTTTTGTGAGTTCTGAATCTCAAATTCTTCAAAAAAAATTTATAATTCAATATTGCTTTTTGTTAATAAAATAATTTGGTGAAGGAAAAATTTCCTTTGTATTTTGCAAGACTTTTTACATTATAACCATAATATAAATAATTCTATAAAAAATATTTTTAACAATAAAATGGAAACCGACCTTTTCACACAGTTATTCGAAGAAAAAGATCAAAGGCAGGAACAACAGCAAAAAAAGGAACAGGATTTTTACAGGGAAATATTAGAGAAAAGAGAGCGTCCGAAATTTCCTGGTGAAGAAGCAATACAACAGGAAAAAAGTATTAAAAAAGAATTGGAGAAAAAGGAACTGAAAAAATATTCGATTAAAGAAGTACAACAAAAAACACTTGAATATTTTAAAGGTGATGATCTTGCCACAACAGTTTGGATAACAAAATATGCATTGAAAAACAGCGCCGGAGATCTTTTGGAATTAACCCCCGATGACATGCATAGCCGGATTGCGCGTGAGCTTTCCAGAATTGAACAAAAATATCCTAATCCGCTTACCGAAAACGAAATTTTCGAAGTACTAAAAGATTTCAGGTATATTGTTCCACAGGGTAGTCCGATGGCAGGAATTGGTAATGATTTTCAAGTATCCTCCTTGTCAAACTGTTTTGTTATTGGCAACTTAGGTTCTTCCGATTCTTACGGCGGAATTATGAAAATTGATGAGGAACAAGTTCAGCTTATGAAAAGAAGAGGCGGCGTAGGACACGATCTTTCTCATATCCGGCCCGATAAAAGTCCTTTAAAAAACACCGCTATTACTTCAACCGGCATTATCCCATTCATGGAACGTTACTCCAATTCGACCAAAGAAGTTGCCCAGGGCGGAAGACGCGGAGCGCTAATGTTGAGCATTTCGATAAAACACCCGGATGCTGAAGGATTTATCGACACAAAAATGGAATCGGGAAAAGTAACAAGCGCAAATGTTTCTGTGAAAATAGATGATAAATTCATGAAAGCAGTGATGGATAAAAAACCTTATATCCAACAGTTTCCGGTAAATTCGGCAAATCCTGTTTTTACGAGAGAAATTGACGCTGCGAAACTCTGGAAAAAGATAATCCATAACGCTTGGAAATCGGCTGAACCGGGTGTGCTTTTCTGGGATACCATCATACGTGAATCAGTACCCGATTGCTATTCAGACGTAGGGTTCACTACCGTATCGACAAATCCCTGTGGCGAGATTCCTCTTTGTCCTTACGACAGTTGCCGCCTCCTTGCTATAAACTTATACGGTTATGTTGAAAACCCATTCACCGAAAAAGCAATGTTTAATGCCGTCCTTTTTGCAAAACATGCTCGTATTGCCCAACGGATAATGGACGACATCATCGACCTTGAGATAGAAAAAGTTGACAGTATCCTTGCCAAAATTGCTTCCGACCCTGAAGACGATGAAATTAAAAGAACCGAGCGCCTTCTTTGGGAAAACATCAAACAAAAAAGTATATTGGGGCGAAGAACCGGTATCGGTATCACTGCCGAAGGCGATATGCTGGCGGCCTTAGGAAAAAGATATGGTTCTGATGAAGCAACAAATTTTTCGATAGAAGTACATAAACTTCTTGCTACCGAGGTTTACTGTTCTTCAATAAACCTTGCAAAAGAAAGAGGCCCCTTCCCAATCTTCAATTACGAAAAGGAAAAAGATAATCCTTTTATTAAGCGTATTGGTAATGTCGATTCCGGTATAATCGAAGATATGAAAAAATACGGCCGGCGCAATATTGCAATACTTACTATTGCCCCAACAGGGAGTGTAAGTATTTGCACCCAGACAACATCAGGTATCGAACCGGTGTTTCAGCCGATTTACAAGCGCCGCCGGAGAATAAATCCGAATGATAAAGATGTTACTGTATCTTTTGTTGACAAGTCAGGAGAATCATGGGAAGAATATACTGTTGTGCATCCGAAATTCAAAACATGGCTCGAAATAAACGGTTATGACCCTGAAATTGTTAAAAACATTAGTGATAAAGAAATTCAGGAATATGTTGACAAATCGCCATACTACAAAGCTACTTCGAAAGATATCGACTGGGTTAATAAAGTGAAAATGCAGGGAGCTATCCAGAAATGGGTTGACCATTCAATTAGTGTAACAGTTAATCTTCCTTCAAACATTTCAGAAGATATTGTTAGCAGGGTGTACGAAACAGCCTGGAAGTGCGGTTGTAAAGGAATGACAATATATCGTGAAGGATCAAGAGATGGTGTTTTGATAAACAATAAAAATGAAGATTCTAATGAATTTAAAGAAACTAAAGCTCCGCCAAGGCCAAAAATATTAGAAGCCGATATTGTAAGATTTAATAATAATAATGAAAAATGGGTTGCAGTAATCGGAATTCTTAAAAATAAACCTTATGAGATTTTTACCGGTAGCGCCGAAGGATTTTTCCTTCCGAAATGGGTTGAAAAAGGCTGGGTAATAAAAAACAAGGAAAAAAATAAAACAAGATATGATTTCAGCTTTCTCGATACCGAAGGTTATAAAACCACAATGGAAGGTTTATCAAGACAATTTGATAAGGAATTCTGGAATTATGCCAAGCTGATTTCAGGAATACTACGCCATGGAATGCCAATAAAATATGTTATTGATATTGTTGACAACCTCAGCCTCGACAGCAAATCAATAAATACCTGGAAAAATGGTGTTAACAGAGCGCTGAAAAAATATATCCCTGATGGTACTGAAGCTAAAGGAAACACCTGTCCCGACTGTGGAGCATCGGAAAAATTCATTTATAAAGAAGGCTGTAAAACATGTTCAAATTGTGGTTATACGTTTTGTGAGTAAAATGGAATAATTGGAATAATGGAATAATGGAATAATGGAATAATGGAATAATGGAATAATGGAATAATGGAATA
>CBDUSJ010000283.1:0-4169 GCA_965369845.1 uncultured bacterium
AAAATAATAAAAATAAAAAATTATTTGTACTTTCGTTTTTTTAATTTACTTTTGAAAATATTTTAATTTTTTATTAAATTTTGGTTGGAAATTAAAAAAATATTACTTTTATCGAAAATTATATTTAATCATAAAATTTAAAAGCCATGAAAAAAGCACTTATCTCATTAATTTTTAGCGGAATCTTCATGTTATTTTGCTTACAGGTATTTTCTCAGGAAGTTATTGCAACAGCAGGTGGTTATTATGAGGGTGAAAATTTTTCGGTAAGCTGGACATTAGGCGAACCGGTTACTGAAACATTTACCGGCGCCGATGTTATTTTAACCCAGGGATTTCAGCAGCCTTATAGTTTTTATTTTCATCAAATTCTTACAATACCTGCAGGATGGAGCGGGGTTTCAAGTTATGTGGACCCTATGAACAAAGGTGTCGAGGATATTTTTGCGCCTTATGTCGATGATTTTGTCATCCTGGCATCGCTAAGCGGTTATTATTATCCGGCGACCAGCGTTAATACAATAGGGAACTGGAGTACAGAAACAGGGTATAAAATAAAAACCCTTGATGAAATAGAACTCACTTTAACCGGCGTATTGGAAGATGATAAAACCATTGAAATGGACGCAGGCTGGAACCTGGTGCCGGTGATAAGCTCTTGTAATGTTTCAACAAGTGCAGTATTTGGCGGCATTCCGGAACTTGAAATAGTTAAAGAAGTTGCCGGACCGAGAGTTTTCTGGCCGGCTTATGGAATTAATACATTGGATGAGTTGCTACCCGGGAATGCCTATTTCATAGCTGCTTCTGCCGAAGCATCATTTACTTATCCCGAATGTTCAAAAAGTTCAACAATTATTCCACAGGAAAAACCACGGAATTTTACACCATGGAACAACCTTCATTACACAGCTTCTTCTCATGCGATCGCATTTCCCGCAGCAGTTTTAAGAGATGCTGATATCCAACCGGGCGATTATATTGGAGTGTTTACTCCGGAAGGCGACTGTGCCGGTCGTATAGAAATTGATGAAATAACTTCCAATAAGGCTCTGATTGCATTTGCCAATGATTTGACCACAAGTGGAAAAGATGGCTTTGAATATGGCGAAATGTTGCAGTTTAAATTGTACAGGCCGGCAGATGATGAAGAAATTATTCTTGAAGTGGAATTTAATCCTGAAATGCCACAACAGGGTATTTTTGCCGATAACGGACTTTCTTCAGTAAAAAGTATAACACTTGAGCAATATGGTGTTTCCGAAATTGAAGATATCAGGATTGAAATTTATCCAAATCCCTCACACGGTGTATTTTATCTCACAATGAGTTTCTGGCCTAAGGATTTAAGATTCGAAATTCTGAATACTAAAGGACAGGTGTTGCTAACAAAAAAACCCGGACAAAAACTTAATGGTTCAGCCTGCCGGATTGATTTATCTGAAATGGAACCAGGTGTTTATTTTATCAGACTGTGGAATAACAGCTTTACAGAAATGAGAAAAATTATTATAAACTAATTACTCAAATGTAAAGGTAAGCATAAATATCTTCGAACGAAGGCTTTCGATACCCTTGGTAAATACATTATTTTCTCTAAGTAACATATCTCTTTGTCCATACGACATTGATAACTCGATGCCAAATTTAAACCAATTCATATAAAAATCCAAACCTGTACCGAGAATAAAATATGTATCACTTCGGAAAAGTTTCGGATCATAATTATCTTCTTCTTCTTTATGGGCTTGTGATGCAAGGTCAAAACTAAATTTAATGCCTCCAAAAATATAAGCCCGCATGTTGTGAACTCTTAATGATTTAAACTTCAGCAATAGCGGAAAATCAACGAATGTGGAATTAATTTTATTTTTTATCGAAAACGGTATCGTATCATTATCTCTGTAAGCTCGTAAATTATAATTAAGATACCGGCTTCCGAAAGCGAGTGTTGGGATAAATCTAAGATTGAAATAACGTCCCATCCTCAAATCGCTGACAATACCAACAGAAAATCCAAGTGTTGGTGTTGACCCGATAGAATAAATTGAAACCGAATCGACAGGATAAACCGGCAGATTTTCCTGAGGTAATTGCTTGCCTTTAAAATAAAGTTGATTAAGATTCTCTACTGGCTTTACAGTAAAAAACATCTGATTTATACACAGGATAAATCCAAAATGGTATGGGTCGTAATCGTAATATTTAAGGTTTGGAACTTTATTCACCTGCGAATACGAATGCCCGGAAATTAAAAAAAGGAAAATTATAAAAAGAATACTTGTTATCCTGAATATTTTCAATAGAACAAATTTTAAAAATTCACAGAAATAACGAGTTGAAACGTTTTTTATTTTTCTGCCGTATAAATAGAAACTATCCCGAATGATAAAGGAGTACATTTTATTTTTGAAAATCCTGCCGTTTTAAGCAGTCCGGTAAATGCTTGACCTGCTGGAAAAATATTTACCGATTCGGGAAGATACTTGTAAGCCTGCTTATTTTTTGACACGATTTTTCCAATAAATGGCAGTATTTTTCTGAAATATAAATTATATATCTGTTTGACAGGGAAATTTTCCGGATTAGAAAATTCCAGTATTATTGCCAGACCATTTTGATTAAGCACCCTGTATATTTCAGTAAGCCCTTTTTTAACATCTTCAAAATTCCTGATACCGAAAGATATCATCACGACATTGAAACTGCCGGATTCACAAGGAATGTTTTCCCCGTCGGCAACCATGGGAGTAATGATATTTTCAAGACCTTTTTTTGAAATTTTCTTTTTCAGGAGATTGATCATTTCCGGTGAAATATCTATCCCGGTAATATTTTGTGGATTGAAGTGGGATGCTTCAATTGCAAGGTCGCCTGTGCCTGTTGCGATGTCTAATATTTTATTATGAGGATATTTACTGATAATTTTAATAACCCTCCTGCGCCAGATTCGGTCGATGCCCAATGAAAGAAAATGGTTCAGGAAATCATAAGTTCCTGCAATGTTGTCGAACATTTGTCTGATCTGCTCTTTTTTACTTTTAGTCTGAATCATGCCTCTAAAAATCGGGATGTCTGAAATTTTTTATAATTCAATCTCAATTATTTCATTGAACAATTTATCCCTGTCAACCGGAACAACGCCAACTGATTCACAAACAAGTCCTCCTGCAATGTTGGAAATGGCTGCAATTTTTTTGAGGGGCATATCCACGGCAAGGCACATTGCCGCAAGGCATACAACAGTATCGCCAGCGCCTGAAACATCAGCAATAGTGCGCAGATGAGCGGGAATAATATAATCTTCGAATGTATCTGAGCTGATTTGCCTGCTAATGTAAATGCCTTCTTCCGACAAAGTGGTCATTACAATTTTTATATTTTGCGTATTGTGAAGTACCCTGACAGCATTTTTCAAAGCCTCTTTATTGTTTTTGTCGAATACCAAATCAAGTCCTTCACTCAACTCTTTCAGATTTGGTTTAAAAAGAGTAATGTTTTTGTATGCTTTGAAATTTCTCTTTTTCGGATCAACGATCACCGGAATCCTTTTTTCTTTGGATTCCGATACAATTTTTTCAATAAGCTCTTGAGTTATCACACCTTTGTCGTAATCCTGAAAAATAATGGCGTCAATTTTTTCATTGGTGATAATATTTTGAATAATTGTTGTGAAGTTTTCAAAATCGTTTTTATTTAAGGGCGTTTCGATTTCTTCATCAACCCGCAGAAGCTGAGTGTTATTCCCAATGACTCTAAATTTGGTTGTTGTAATTCTTTCAGGACTTTTCAGGATTCCCCCTGAAAACATCTCGTTTGATTTTATTAAATCACTAAAGATTTCCCCCTTTTCGTCAGCGCCGATAACCGAGCAAAGAACAGGGCGGGCTCCCATTGCTTTTATATTTAAAGCTACATTAGCAGCGCCCCCAAGACTGTTGTTTCTTTTATTTACAGCGACAATTGGAACCGGAGCTTCCGGAGATATCCGCTCAACCTTGCCCCACAAATAGGAGTCTATCATCACATCTCCAACAATCAGAATATTCATTTCGCCGAACTTCTGAAAAAGATTTGTTACTGCTTTTTTGGAATTCATTATTTATTTTTTTAAAGTTACAGAGTTAAAGAGTTGCAGAGTTACAGAGTTGCAGAGTTACAGAGTTACA
>CBDUSJ010000284.1:0-4165 GCA_965369845.1 uncultured bacterium
AGCGGTTGGACTGGAATAAACTCTCCAAAAGTTTTAAGTTAATCAACCGAACCGATTTTCCTTCAGGTATTTATTATCTCCGGGTTGAAATTGGGAAAAAGAGTTTTGTAAGAAAAATTATTAAGATTGAATAATATTTCGGTGCTCTGCACCTTCGGGTTTTTCTCAATGATGTTTTTTCTACAAATATAATGGTGCTCTTCACCTTTTAAATAATTGTTGGTGATGTGCAAAAACCCGTCTGACCGCTTGGAGCGGTTGGACGGGAAATCGTAGATAAATTACGGTAAAAACAAAATCAAACAACAAAACCAAAGCAGCGTGACTCAAAATTTGAAATCAAAATTAATATTTTTTTTCTTGTAAGAAGATAAAATTAAATTATACGTTTTGTTGTTGAACTAAATAATAGTTGTTTAAAATTTGACTGAAATTCAGCAATGCTACGTAAAATAATAATACACGGGTTATGTAGAAACTTCAAAATATTCCCAAAACCCAAACTGTTCAGGATTTGTAATCCCGAACTTTATATTACACGGGCATTTTTGGATTTGGGTAGAGCCTGTGGGTGAGCTAATCTGAAAAGAGATAATATATGGATTTTGAAATCCGCGGCTATTTGCTTTCGGATTAGCCCGCCGCATATTCCCATGCCTAAATCCGAAAGAGCAGAGGTCATTTCGCTTTTCAGTTCCAACTTTTCTGTATTTCTTATTAAGAGTTCATCGAAATCTTTAATCCCTATATAATCTTTTATTAAAGCCACAACATGCATGGACGCTTGTTGCGTACATATAGTATATAATATCAATTAATTCCTTCAATTCTATTAACAAAGACATTAACCAATTTGTAATTTTCGCTAATTTCGCAAACTTCATCCCATATATCAGTTATTATCTTATGGAAACTATTCATTTTTATATTGCCAAATTTTATATGTATTACTTTTGGGGGTGGTTCAAGAAATAAAATTCTCTCTGAAAAATCACTATCTTTTGTAACTATTGTTAATTTATTTTCTTTTGCATATTCCCAGATCCTATTATCTTTCCATTGAGAATTAATATTTCTCCGGTAGATATAATTTTCATTATTCCAAGGTGAGAAATAATAAGGCAAGTTAACATCAATCAAATATTTTATCATTATGCAATTTCTCTTATTACATATTTTTTATTCATTAATCGTGTTGCAAACCTCATACATGCATCAATGTCTTCTGGTTCCAAATCGGGGTATTGTGTTAATATTTCTTTTTTAGTATCTCCGGCTGTTAGAAATTCCATTATTGTCTGAACAGAAATTCGCAAACCTCTTATCGTTGGTTTTCCATTACACAATCCCTCATCAATAGTAATTCTGTCTTCTAAATAAATCATATTTTCTATATTTTAGTAAAAAGGAAATTATTTTACAAAGGTACTTTTTTTTATTTCTCAATGATGTTTTTTCTTTATTTAACCGGCAGGCAAATTAATAGGAAATTGCTCATAAAAGTTATTACCGGAATAAAAATTATTTAAAAAAATTCGATGCCGCCATAAAATCCGTAAGACCGCCTGGAGCGGTTGGACGGGTAAAAACTCTCCAAGAGTTTTAAACTTTTGGAGAGTTAATCATAAATATTTGTTGTTATGCAAAATCATGAAATAAAATTAACTTTGGTATTCAAATAGTATTAACAATTCCTCGGATCTTCCCTTACCGGCAACTTAGCCATTTTTTCAACAACAAGGCTCGGAAATCCAAATTCCGTTTCTATTTTACCAAGGATCAGATATACTCCATGCCCCCTGAAAGGGTACTTCTCAAGCGATTTTGGGAAATGTGTCGTATCAAAAAATTCGCCCGATGCATCGATAAAAGTTCCAAAGTGCATAATTTGATTGTGAACTGTTTTTACAAATTTGCGGCTTACAAACTTGCCAAGCATCTTTACCTTCTTTCCTGTGAATTTTTTCATATCACACGCTGAAATTTCACCTCTGAAAGATGTTTTCAACATATCGAAATAAGTCAGGCTTACCGGAAATCCAATCAGTTCTATCTCATCGTAGGCATCTTCAAGAACGCTTCTTTCCAATTCGGGCAGCTTAAATTTTTTTGCAGGAAAGCTGAATAAGGAAATATTTTCGGTTTTTTTGTTTTTTTTACCACAATATAAATGTGCTTCCCACAACAGCCTTGATTTGGGTTCACCCGTAAAACGCAGCGCTCCTGTTCTGATAAGAATAGTAAGTTGTTCGGGGCCCGGATGCACACGTTCGATAAAATCTTCAAGTCCTGCATACAAACCGTTTTTTTTTCTTTCTTCAACGATCATGGTGGCTAATTTGTATTCCAGATTTTGTATGTGAACAAATCCCACATAAATATCTTTTCCGCAGATAGTTGTTAAATACCCGCTCCGGTTAACACACGGCAGTTTGATATTAGCTCCGCAGCGTCTAAGTTCGTTGAAATAGACCCAGGTTTTGTAATATCCCCCGAAATTATTTATCACCGCCACCATAAATTCCAGCGGAAAATGTGCTTTAAGGTAAAGACTTTGGTAGCTCTCAACGGCATACGATGCAGAATGAGCTTTGGAAAAAGCATATCCTGCAAAAGATTCCACTTGTCGCCATACTTCCCTTGTTATATTTTCAGGTCGTCCGAGCCGGCACGATTTTTCGAAGAAACGATTTACAATTTGTTTGAACTCTTTTTTCCCTCGAACCTTCCCACTCATTGCCCGCCGCAGCACATCCGACTCCGCCAGGTCGAGGCCGGCATAGTGATGACAAACTTTAAGCACATCTTCCTGATACAACATAACTCCAAAGGTTTCGCTGAGCTGTTCCTCCATCACAGGATGGATATATTTAAAATCGTGCGGATTATGAAATCTTCGGATATATTCACGCATCATCCCCGAACGCGCTACACCGGGCCTTACAATCGAGCTTGCAGCAACTAACGAAAGGTAATTGTCGCAGCGGAGCTTGGTGAGCAAACCACGCATGGCAGGACTTTCAATATAAAAACAACCGATGGTTTCGGCGCGTTTAAGTTGTGCTTTTACCTTTTCATCTTTCTTAAATTTCGGAACATCATGAACATCCACAACCACTCCCCTATTTTGTTTAATGATTTCGGCACATTCTTTAATATGTCCGATACCACGCTGGCTGAGAATGTCCATTTTTTCATACCCAAGGGACTCAGCCACGTACATGTCCCACTGCGTTGTCGGGAAACCTTTTGGTGGCAGATCGAGAGCTGTGTAAGCTGTGATAGGTTCTTCAGAAATCAAAACGCCACCGGCATGGATGCTTCTGATATTGGGAAAGCCGGCCATTTTTTCGGCAACCGAAAGAATCTTACTTGTAATGCTGTTGCGGTTCTGCAGCGATTCCGGCTGTTTCACAAGGGCATCAATCTCTGCTTTTGGCAGGCCGTAAACTTTCCCCAACTCCCGCAAAGACGACCGGTCTTTAAAGGTGGTCATCATTCCCATCAAGGCTGTATGCCTGCGACCGTAACGTTTGAAAATATAGTCGATAACCTCATCGCGCTCTTTCCACGAATAATCGATATCAAAATCCGGCGGACCGGTTCGTTTGGGATTAATAAACCTCTCGAAATAAAGATCGAGTTCAACAGGGTCAACATCGGTAATTCTGAGACAATATGCCACCACGCTGTTAGCTCCGCTCCCGCGTCCTACATGATAAAATCCCCTCGACATCGAATATCTCACAATATCCCATGCCATCAAAAAATATGACGAAAATCCCAGTTGATCGATGATGCCAAGTTCATGCACAACCCTCTCCCCTGCTATCCTGTCGTTTTTTCCGTAACGATACTTCATCCCGTCAAAAGCAAGCTTTTCAAGAAGTATTTTATCGTCGTACCTGCTGCCGGTGAAAGTTTGCTTATTTTTTGTTGTTTTAAAATCGAATTCAACCGAACATTCATCGAGCAAGTTTTGAGTATTTTTTATGATTTGCGGGTAATCTCCGAAAATCCGAGAAATCGAATTTTTCTGCAAAAAGGTTTCATCCGGCGCAGCCAGGTCATCTTCCGAAAGTTTGGTTATTAAAGTGTTGTTATCTATTGCGCGAAGATTCTTATGCAGAAAATATCCGTCATTATCTCTGAAAGTTATCGGTTG
>CBDUSJ010000285.1:0-4151 GCA_965369845.1 uncultured bacterium
TTTTTGTAATCGCCACCAATATCAATAGAAAATGAATTGACCTTTTTTGTTTCGATACCCTGTATCATCATTCCACCCATCAAATCGGATGAAAAATATTTACCGGCAATACCGAGAGAGAAATTTTTTGAAAATGACAGGGCATATTTCAGGGATATATAATATTCCTTTGGCTTATATTCACCAATTGTCTGCCCTTGAATATCCATAAAAGTAATTGAACTCCAATCAAAATAATTAAAATTTATTCCTATTGAATTTTTCCGGTTAATAGCTCCATACGCCCCAAAATCTATAATATTCATATCGTCTATAAAATTTCGAAACATCGGGGTATAAGAAATCCTTGCCCCGACATTTCTCTGGTATTTAGAAAGCAGCGCAGGGTTTCCAAAAAGTCCGGATTCGGAATAAATTGATGGTGAAACCACGGATATCTGGCCAAAACCCATCGACTGGGCATTAGGATTAAAAGTCAGAAATTGTACATCAGGTGTAACAGTTGTAGGACCATGATAATAACTCGACTGGCCGGTAAGAATTTCAGGATTGCAAAATATTAAAACCAATAAAAGAATTAAAAAAGTAAAATTGATTTTTTTCATAGGAATAGATTTTAAAAATAGAATTAATGAAGATATTATCAATGCGTTTAAATTTTAGAATAGAGTTAAAAATATAAATCACTTTTTTTCATTTTAAAGAATAATTTTTTTAGCCGCGAAACTTGTCCGTATGGATGCGCTAATTAAATCTCAAATATTTGATTTTATACGTTTTCAATTAGCGAATCCATCCACCCGTATGGGCGGATAAGTTTCGCTACTTTTAATCTTAATCCAATCCCACAATAATTTTAGTTATGCCAAAAAAAATGTAAATCAGGAATCAAAATTAAGAAAATTTTTCTGCATATATAATTTTATATTGTGAATATCTTTGTGTTTTACTGTATCTTCAACAAACTTTGGAACAATTTCTCTTAGTTTTAAATAAAGGTTTTTCGTTTTTTCAGCCAGTTTATCTTTTACCTTTAGAAATTCAACAGCCTGAAGCAGCGCAATTATTTCAATTGATAAAACAACAAAAGCATTATCGATAACTTTTTTAGCAATAAGCGCTGCATTTGTTCCCATACTTACAATGTCCTGGTTGTCGTTGTTGTTTGGGATACTGTGAACATAAACCGGGTTTGCAAGCGATTGGTTTTCGGCCGTCGCAGAGGTAGCCGTGAACTGCATTCCCTGCATACCAAGATTAAATCCGAGAATGCCAAGGTTTACAAACGGAGGTAAAATGCCGTTAAGTTTATCGTTCATCAAAAAGTTTAACTGCCTTTCGGAAAGCATCGAAAGTTTTGTAATAGCTATCTTCAGTTTATCCATTTCAAGAGAAACATAATCGCCATGAAAATTACCTCCGTGATAAACATAATTGTTGTCTTCTCTGATAACGGGATTGTCGCTGACCGAGTTAATTTCATTTATCAGAACCTGCGAAGTATTTTCAAGAGTGTCGTAAACCGGCCCTAAAATCTGAGGCACACAGCGGAGCGAATAATATTCCTGGACTTTATCTCCGAAGATATCATCATTTATTCTTCCATTAAAAAAATAGTCTTCGCGTTTTCTAATAAGGGCGCTGTCTGAAAGTATCCTGCGCATTTTTTCTGCTACCCGGCGTTGCCCGTTATGAAGTTTGGTTTGGTTAAGGTCAAACGAAAAATGATCATCGAACGACTGAACGATTTCATTGATTAGCGAGGAGCAGAAGATCGACCAGTTAAGCAGATTTTCAGCGTGTAACAGATTAAGTATCCCAATGCCCGTCATGCAGGATGTGCCGTTTATTATTCCCAGACCTTCGCGCAGATGAATTGAAATCGGTTTAAGGTTTAACTTTTTTAGAACATTTGCAGTTGGCTGAAAATGACCTTCAAATTTTACCTCCCCCTCTCCTATCAGGTTAAGGGCTAAATGCGCCAGTTGCACCAAATCACCGCTTGCTCCAACACTTCCCTTTTCGGGGATATACGGAATAATTCCAAGGTTGATAAAATCCCTGAGCAGAAAAATTGCTTCAGGGTGGATGCCGGAATATCCCTGTAGCAAAGTGTTTAGCCTGACAAGCATTACCGATTTTGCATAAACATCCTGTAAAGGTTCTCCTGCTCCCGAACAATGACTGCGAATAAGATTTAACTGCAGCCCTTTTTGGTTTCCGTCGTTTACCTTATATTTCGACATCGGGCCAAGTCCGGTGTTGATACCGTAAATTATTTTGTCTTTCGAGAACTTCTTTAAAAATTCATAATTTTTCCTGACTTTATCAATCACCTTTTCCTGAATTTCAACGGGCTGGGATTTGAAAATGATATTAAAGATATCTTCCTTAGAAAGTAGTCTTTCGTCTTCTAATTTCATATTATTTTATTTGTCTGTACCAAGATTGGCAAAATTAATATATTAATCCAAAACAAATTTATTACACAAAAACAATTATTGTCAGAGTCTCAAAATCATTTAGCTTGCAATTTGAAAATAATTAATTACTTTTGTTGAATAATTTTAATTTTACAGCGATGTCAAATTTATCAGTTGAAATAAACAATGAAATCAGATTATTAAATCCTATTTATTTGAAAGAGGTTTATGATTTTATTCTGTTCCTGAAAAAAAAACAAAGAAAAAGAAATGATACCGAATACTTAAGCAATATCCCGGGTATGGTTCAATCAATAATTGAAGAGGATAATAAACCCATAAATGAATATAGTAAAGATGTAGATTGGTGATGTATCAATTATACTTTTCGCCTTTGGCAAAAAAAGACGCTAAAAAATTATCTGATTCAGGGTTAGATATTAAAGTTAAAAAGTTATTAGAAATTATAAAAAGTGATCCTTTTGCATATCCTCCTCAATTTGAGTTTTTAAGCTGCAAACTGAAAGGTTTTATTTCAAGAAGAATAAATAAACAACACAGGTTAGTTTATAAGGTTCTTGAAGATGAGAAGATTATAAAAATTATTAGGATGTGGACACATTACGAAAAATAATATTTATTCTTAAAAAAAGTTTAGCCGTCTGACCGCTTTTTATACGAAACTCTTTTATCTTTTAAGTTGTGGTATCCTTCCCGGAGTCCACGGTGCTTCGTATTTTTCCAATTCATTTTCTATTTCTTTCAGCTCATTGTTAAGTTTTTGAATTTTTTCGAGAACCGGAGGAAATTCTTCAAGCAGTATTTCATAATCGCGTGTTTGAGTTTTTGTAGGCGCTGATGTTGAACCCCAGTGAGAATATGCAATGGTATTCAACCTGTGGTTAAGCGGAACCTGTTGGGGAGGCACTTCTTCCCAGCTTGCTTTTGCTTCGGCGCCATCAAAAATAAATTCTATTTCATTTAGCTCCTCACCGATCTTCTTTGTTTTTTGAGCAAGTTCGGCAGGGGCTTTGGGAGTGTTGTGAATCGCCTGCCTGATATGTTCGGTTTTCTTAATCAGTTCATCGGTAAATTTTTCAGCTCCCCTCATTATTCTTGCCAATTCGGCAACATTATTCTGATACTCGACCAGAGCTTCCCTGTCGGTGGCAGGAAGAGTTGTGTTTCTGAGAACCTTAGCTTCAAATTCAATTGGGTAAACAAGTTCGGTTATTTCACCATTATGATCCATTGCCATCGAAACTTTATATTTTCCGGGCAATGCGTACATGCCATCTGTTCCATCTGAGGTGGGATCAAATTTATTATCTTTCAAGCGAACAGGATTTTTGCTCTGATATCTGAGATTCCAGTTTATACGTTGAATTCCCTTAGATGGTTTTTTATAAAGTTTTTTAACTATATCGTTATTTTCATCAGTAATTGTAAAGATCAGAACCGGTGGAATTTCATTTTCTTCAGCCAGCAATTCTTTTCTGTCGGGCTGAGGAATCGGTTCACCGTTTTTAAATAATTCTTTTTCCTTTTTAATTCTTTTTTGTTTGAGAGTTTCAGGAACTTCTTTCAGATAGTAGGTAAATACAGCTCCGAATTTGGGGTTTTTAGCAGCAAAGTAAGTTGATCCCTGCCCGTATTTGTCACGTGTTTGAATGTACATTAAGGCATCTTTAACCGGAAATAAAATTGCTTTGGCGGTATCGAGGCGTT
>CBDUSJ010000286.1:0-4137 GCA_965369845.1 uncultured bacterium
AATACAGGGTAAATTTTTTACAAATAAATTTGTTTTTCTTTCAATTCCTGTTGTGCTGTGGATTGCTGTTGCCGGATTTTTATACAACAATAAAGTGTTAAAACAGCAATTTTATTTAAGAAGTAAATCACAGCAATTCAAAAAAGACTATCATAATCTTGTAAAAGGGTCGCAAAAAATCACCGATTTTATAATTAACTACAATGAATACCTCAAAAACTCTAATGGCAATTTGATAAATAATATTTTAAATAAGCCAACCGGTGAATATAGTTTTAATTATATGTTGCTAAATCCTATCGTTAGTAAAATTTCAATAAATAGCACAAATATTAGCGAAAAGCCTTTTGCGTTTGAAAAAGAAAAAGATTTATTCCAAATAGGTCACAGACAGTTGTTTGGAGAGGATACGACCCGTGATTTCCGTTTACGCCTTCTTGGCCAGAATTCATTTATTGTGCCTTTATCAAAAAAAAAGGGAGAATATGATACAATAAAAATTTCCTACTCTATGCCCGAAATTGTTAAGGAACTAAACAGGATGTATGAAGAAGAGTATTTTTTTATTTCATCGGCTCAACTAAAGAAAAATCTTTTTAATCCGACAGAAGATGAACTGAAATATCATATTTTTCGCCAGCTTTCCCCCGATATATGTAAAAAATTAAATGCGGTAGCTGAAAAAGAATTTAAAAATGGGTATCAGGAGGATTATTTTTACAAATTTTATAAACTTAATAATCAATATTACGATGCAGTTTATTTACCGGTTTTTGACCTGAAAAACAAATTCGAAGGTTTTCTTTATTCCTATTCGATTGATGGATATTTCAAATTCCATAAAGTACAGTTTATAAAACGTTTGTTAGTTGCCTCAATAAGCCTGTTAATAATGTTTTTACTTTATTACCTGAATATTAAAAAACAAAATATTCTGATAAAAAAGAATATTGAAATTCAGGAAGATCAGGAGAAATTAAAGATTGCAAAAGAAAAAGCCGAAGAAGCCAACAGAACAAAAAGCGAATTTCTGGCAAATATGAGCCACGAAATCCGTACTCCGATAAATACAATTCTTGGATTCACAGATATTCTTATGAATCAAATATCTGATACGAGCCAGAAAAATTATCTGAAATCTATCAACAGCGGAACAATAACCCTTCTTAATCTTTTAACCGACATCCTCGATTTATCAAAAATCGAAACAGGGAAGATGAAAATTATGTGTGAGCCGGCAAGCCTTAAAATTATTTTCAAGGAGATAGAGAATGTTTTTGCCAGAAAGATAATGGAGAAAAATCTCGACTATTTTACAATAATTGATAAATCATTACCGGATACTTTATTAATTGATGAAACAAGGTTCAGGCAAATTATTTTCAACCTTGTCGGGAATGCAGTAAAATTTACCGACAAAGGCTATGTAAAGCTCAAAGCAAAAGCTGAGCAGGTTCAGGGAACGACCGGTAAAATTGATCTTGTTGTGGATGTGGAAGATAGCGGAGTAGGTATTCCTATTGAAAAGCAAGAAGAAATATTTAAGGAATTTACACAGCAGAACAATAAAATGAACAAGCAGTATGGCGGAACGGGTCTCGGTCTTTCGATATCAAGGAAACTTGCCCACCTGATGGGAGGAGAAATTTTGCTTAAAAGTGAAGTTGGAAAAGGTAGCGTTTTTACTGTTATACTTCATAATATCGAAGTATTGCAGTATGATATACCAAAAAGTGAAAGTACATTGCTAAATAAAAATGATGTCGTTTTTAAAAAATCCACAGTTCTGATAGTTGATGATATCCCTCTTAATCGTCTCCTGATAAGGGAATTTTTAAAAAACAACAATATTACAATTATTGAAGCTTCAGATGGCAAGTCAGGTATCGAAATAATAAAAAAAACCTTACCAGATCTGATCCTTATGGATATCAGGATGCCGGTAATGAATGGTTTGGAAGCAACAAAATATTTGAAAAACGACAAACGTTTTAATAAAATTCCTGTTGTAGCCCTTTCCGCATCAGTCATCGAAAATGAAATTATTGATATTACAAATGCCGGATTTGATGATATTTTATTTAAACCGCTAAAATTTACAGATTTTATTACCTGCCTTATAAAATTCCTGAAATATACAAAAAAACAAACTAAGCCGCCGGTTTCGAATGACTATAAAGTTATTGACGAAAAACTCTCTTCTGCTCAAAGAAAAAAAATACCGGAATTAATTGTATTGCTCGAAGGTAAATTTATGAACGACTGGGAAAAAGTGAAGAAGGGTGGATTTATTGATGAAATTGCCGAATTCGGTAAAAATATAAACGCGATTGGCGAAAAGTATTCAATAAATCAACTGAAAAAGTTTGGCGATGAGATAGTAAAATATTCTGAAAGTTTTGATGTAAACAGGATGAATAAAGTTCTGGTTTCCTATCCTGATCTTGTTCAGGCAATTAAAAATCTTGAAGGATAAAACATTAATTATGGAAAACCACAAGTTTAAATTATTAATTGTTGACGATATACCTGAAAACATTCAGGTGTTGGGAAATATTTTGCGAAACGCAGGTTACGAGGTTGCCTTTACCGACAATGGCCCTGATGCTATTGAAAAATCAAAAATCATAGATTTCGATTTAATACTCCTTGATATCATGATGCCCCAAATGGATGGATTTGAGGTATCCCGTATAATCAAATCAAATCCTAAATCCCAGAAAATCCCGATTATTTTCATTACAGCCAAAACCGATTCGGACAGTATTGTTAAAGGTTTCGAACTGGGAGCGGTGGACTATCTTACCAAACCTTTTAAAACACCTGAATTACTTGCCAGGGTAAGAACCCATATCATGCTTAAATATTCAACCGAAGAACTCCGGAAATCAAATGCAATGAAAGACAAACTGTTTTCTATTATTGCTCACGACCTTCGCGGACCTGTCGGAAATTTAGGAACATCTCTCGATGTACTTATCGATAATTTTGATTATTTCGATAAAGAGGTGTTATTTGAAAATCTCAACGAGTTAAAAAAATCGGCTTCAAGGGCATACGAATTACTTCAAAACTTGTTAAAATGGTCCCGAAGCCAAAGTAATACAATCGAATTTTCGCCTCTAAAATTTAAACTTAAAAAACTTGTTGACGATAATATTGAATTGCTTTCAGGCATGTCATCAGAAAAATCTATCAGGTTTGAAACCAGTGTTGACGGAGAAATATTTATCCAGGCTGATATCAATATGTTAAGAACTATTCTTAGAAATCTTTTTACTAATGCACTGAAATTTTCTTTCCCCGACAGTACAATTTTCGTTTCTGCTGTTAAAAAAGAAAATATGGTTGAAGTATCGGTTAAAGATAATGGAGTAGGAATTGAGAAAGAGAACATGGCGAAATTGTTTGTTCCACACGAACATTTTACCACCTACGGAACAAAAAACGAAAAAGGCACCGGCATCGGCCTTAATCTTTGCAAGGATTTTGTCGAGCGAAACGGAGGTAAAATTTATGTTGAAAGTGAAGCGGGCAAGGGAACAAAATTTATTTTTACAGTGCCGCTTGCTGATGAAGATGAATAATCTTTGAAAAATATTGAAAATAATCTTACTATGATTTTGATAAAAATGCGTTCAATTTTACTTTGTTTTTTTCTCTTAATTCTGTCCTATAACGATGGGAAACCGGCTAATATCGACAGTTTAAAAATGTTGCTCAATAATTCGCATGATACTGTCAGAATATCAGCGCTCAATGATTTATCGAATTATTACCTCAGTAATGATATTGATACAAGTATTATGTATTCTCTTCAGGGTTTTGAACTTGCCGAAAAACTCAAAGATTCTGCCTATATGAATTTTTTTATGACAAATATAGGAACTGCCCATTATTATAATGGTGATTTTGATAAAACCGTTGAATATTACCTTAAGGCATTAAGGGTTAGTGAAAAATATGGTGATACATTAAGGATTGCGCGTTCGTTCAATAATCTTGGAATTGTTAACATGAGGTGGGAGGAATACGAAAAAGCAATCAGTTTTTTTGAAAAATCTATCGAAATAAAAAAAATACTTGGCGAAGATGCATCTATTGCCTTTACCGAATTGAATATGGGAATTGTATTTA
>CBDUSJ010000287.1:0-4117 GCA_965369845.1 uncultured bacterium
TAGTGTTTATTATTAGTTTTAAGAAGTCTAAGTTTAAAATAATAAAATTTAAAAAAACAAAAAAAGCAGGCCGTATCAGCAGCCTGCTTTTTTAGTAACGCAATTTAATTATCTAATTACGATCTTTTCAATCGTAGTTGATATTTCGTTGGTTAGCTTGATAAAGTAAACGCCTTTGGGCTGATTGCTCAGGTCAAGCATTTGTGAAGTATTAACATAAGCAGAATAAATTTCCTGTCCCTGAGAATTGGTGATGATAAGCGTAAAGTTGCTTTCGGTGTTAAGATTAAGCATAAATTGTCCGTTGTTCGGGTTTGGATAAATGCTGATTGAAGCAACGCCCAAATCGTTGATGCCGGTAGCGCCGGCTTTCAGGTTACTGATAATCGACAAGCCATTACTTACAAACAATCCGTTGTGATTATAAATAGTTTCATCATAAACCGGAGTAAAATTCATTGTATTACCCCCCTGACGATAAATTCTGAATTCCATAAATTCATTGGTGTTCATGCCGTCTTTCACGCCGGTTGTCGGATCATCCTCGAAAACAATCAAAGGTAATGCTGTTGAATTACCGGAAAATTCAATCATTCCTGTGCAAGCGCCTTCCTTATCGAACACACCGATCACATCTCCTGATTCGAGAACATCAAACGCAGATGGCAGAATTGAAATAATATGCTGTCCGCCTGTTCTCGCAACATCATTCCAGTTGGTATTATTAACAAATTCTACCGTGTGGGTTTCGGGAGAGAATTTAGGTGGTATCGAGCCGAAATCAATAAAAACAGGGTTATTAACTCTTGTAAGATAACTAATTCCGGGGTTAAGCAATTCAAGGGCGCCGGGGGTTCCGGGTACAATTCCTCCAGCAGGCCAGTAAACTTCACCGGTATAAATATCGAACATAAATTCTATATCATTTCCCAAAGGAACAATAAGTTCTTCAACTGAAACAGGATAAGCGCTTAATACCGGGATATAAAAAATGCCCGGGTCAAGTGTTAATGTTCTGTTTTCGGGTTCGGTACCCTGAAACACAAAATAGGTTGAACCGTCAAATTTTATTTTGTAACCCTGGTATGTGTCCCAATCCCCAAGTGTATTAATATTTTGTCCGGGCCAGAAAACCCCGCTTTGTCCGATAAGAATAATCAGGTTTCCGTAAGCCGGAGCAAACAAATCTTCCATGCTTATTTTGGCTTGTATAATATTACTTGAAATTCCACCCCATCCGTAAGGGTACATTGTCGCAAGCACAGGTTCGGTATTGCAGCCCATTAGCGGAGTACAATAAATACCTTCACCATCGGCATTAATAGCTGCAAGAAGCGTTGAAACCGACCAGTTAGCGGGGATGTTGTTTTCGAGATCCGGATCACAGAAAGTAAGTGAAGGCCCTTCACCATCAGGTTCCGAAGGCCATTCGCCTCCATCGTCATAATCAACAAAAGCTCTAACGAATCCTGCGTTGTCAGTTAGTTCAATGTCCTCACCACTATTACCAAGCGAGCCGGATTCCCATTCAAAAACAACTTCACCAAAAGTATTAAGGAACGCGTCGGCGCTCTTACAAACAATAACGTATTCTCCGGGATTCAGCAGATATTCCGGAAAAGTGAATCCAACCCCTTGAGTAATCTCCCAATATTCAAAATTAACTACTCCGTCGCCATTATTGTAAAATTCAATATATTCGAGTGTGTCTGTTCCTGATTCAGGCGGGTTATACATAATCTCGGTTATCACGATTTTGATAGGAGGAACAATAGCAAAGAAATTATCGCTTTCATCCATCGGGTCGCCATCGTCCATATCGGAAATTATGATTTTGTATTCATCACCAAAATCCTGAGTTACGTCCCATGACCAGCTTTCTTCGGTAACAGGTATATTTTCAGCAAGTAAAATGGCTACAGGAGCGCCAAATGCCAAAAGTTCAATTTTAATATTTCCATCAAAATTGATATAATCCCAGGTAATGTCAAAGTTGGTACCCTGCTCTATTTGTTCGCCGCCGTTCGGTGAAGTTACGAGCAATGTTGGCGGCATGGGCGCAAGTTCGATATCTGCACTAAAACGGCTTGTAATGTAATCTCCATCGGTACGGGAATTACACAGACCTGTGAGGTAAACCGGGAAATAAGGAATTTCAGTACCAATATAGTCCACATCAAAAAAAGTAGCCCTGAAGTTACCTGTTGCTTTGCTAACATCGGTGATCTCATAAACAGCACCATTCTCAAAAATGTTACCACCTGATGTAAATGTTGCATCAAGAATCTGAACCAATTCAGCTTCGTATTCCTCAAAATTATTTACCATATCGTTAATGGTGATCACTTCTGGTACAATCACGTTAGCTGTTGATGATGGCGCTCCGGGATCAACAGCCGGATAGAACTGTAGCATATTTCCATATTCTCCAAGAATTCCTGTCAAATCTGTAATTCCGTCGTAAAGATCATAAGCGGTTGAAATTATTCCCGCGTTATCATCAATCAGGATGGCGGCTGTTGCATCTTGAATGTATTTTTGGCCCCTCCAGCTTTGCTGGAAAGTAATAACCACTTCGCCGGTAATTTTATAATAATCGCCCTGTGGAGCTGCACGAAGCTCGGCAATAGTAGCTACTTCCGTAACCACAGGAAATACATATTCTGCTTCAGCAATCGAGCTTGGATCGTATCCTGTTGCATAAGCTCTTGCTTTAACTGTGGTGGTTGTGCCAATAGGTATTAGCGCAGTGTATTCGGTCGAACCCTGATCCGGGTCTGTTCCGTCGGTAGTGTAATAAATAGTTGAATTTTCCGTAGAACAAGTGATCGTCAGGTCGAATGCGGCGAAATAATTACCGCTGAAATGTGAAAATACAGGAGTTGCAACTGTTTGGCCGCCGCCACAGTTAGCAGTATGAGACCCCAGATATGTCCATGTATTCTTTGGATGAACGATCCATTCCGAGTTAGCGGGGTCGGTACCTGCAGAAGCTGCCCAGTCCATTGTTGGGGAACAAACATCGTTCTTGCGCACAAGAGTATGATCCTTTGTGGCATTTGATGTTCCGGCAACATCCCAACCGCTTCCGGGATCGGGGCCTTCCTCGCCAACAGCGTCTATCATTGTCCATGTTCCACCGATGTTTTTTGCCAGACCCACAGCGTCATCTCCATTGAAATTGCAAAGACTATTATTTGTTATGTTTGCAAAACCAAGAATATACGGATCAGCGCTTGCATTGGCAATTACATATACTTCACCATCATTCAGAGTTCCCGACAACGGAAAAATATTTTCATCCCAGTCGCCACCGTTCGAAATCTTGTGCATTCTGTAATTAGCAAGATCAACAGCAGCTCCGGTTCCGTTGTACAATTCAACGTACTTGTTGTTACTCGAGCCTTCGGAATATTCCGAAATGAACAGGTCGGTTGCCTGTCCGAAACTCTGTGTTAAAAATCCTGATAACAGGATTAAAAGATAAAAAATTGTAATTCTTTTCATAATAGATACTTTTTAATTAATTGTTAAACTTTACATTATTTAATTGTCGTTTAAGTAAATAACCTCCTTTCTGATTTAATACTTTTCGTATTTAAAAATAATTTTTTTGTCGTTTTTTTCAGATTGGTAAATTTAATATTTTTTGCTTTGGCCCAGTTAATATATTCAAAAGAATCTGAATTAATCCAAAATTCAAATTCTTCTCCTTCATTTTTAAATTCAGGTATTTTATTAATATTTCCTTCATCCCATTCAAAGCCAGCAATATTCTCTAAATCTAAACTTTTAAATTTCATGTTTAAATAACTATACTGTTTATCAAAATCATAGTTTCTCATAATAATTTTCGGATGTAAAAATAATTAATTTTTCAATATTTTACTTTCTTTTTTTCGGTTTCTTCTTTCAGCATTGACTATAACTTACAGAATTCGCTACTTTTTATTTTGGTACTACCGTGAATTTAATGGAGAAATGATAAAAGTTAAATTGGAAAAATGGAATATTGGAAAAATGGAATATCCATACGGACTCCTTTCAGTCGTTGGAAAAATAGCAGGAACAACCCACCGTTCCATCATTCCACCATTTCATCATTTCAATAAAAACA
>CBDUSJ010000288.1:0-4100 GCA_965369845.1 uncultured bacterium
CTATTTCCAATTCATCAACTTTATGTACTTGCGGAATTTTACCGCTTGTTAATTCATGATAGATATCAATTAAATTTTCTTTTAATTCTAATATTGTTTCACCTTGTGTCATATAATCCGGATATTTTTCAAGATACCCTAAAAACATATTTTCATCTTGCCAGTAAATGAATTTTTCTTTTTTCATTTTTCTTTTTTCAACAAAGTTATTAAACTTTTTTATGATAGCAAATTTTATTAAACTCGATGATTTTTCATGATTCTATTAAATTATCCTCAAAAGGTAAAATAATCAAAAAAATTTCAGTAATTCATTTAAAAATTGTAGTAAATCAAAAACAGTAATTTTCGGATTAATTTTATAAAACTGACGGTATTCCGAAATAATTATCAATAAAAAATCATTAGTGTGTGCTTGCATTTTCCAACATCCACTTCCAAACCGGTTTAACAATTATGTTTTTATTGTTTTGTATAATCTGATCATCCTGATTCATTGTTAATATTAATCCTGAATTTATTTTCAATTCATTCATAGCTTCAACAATGCCTGTTAATTCACGTTGTAAATTATCGTGGTTTAATTCATAACAAACCTGTATGAGGTTTTCAAGTTGTTTGTTTTTTGAAACCACAAAATCGCACTCTCCTTTATTTCTGAAATAAAAAATGTCTTTAGCCCGGCGTTTAAGTTCAATAAAAACCATGTTCTCCAATAAACGCCCTTTATCTTTAGAAAAAGAAAGAGATAAATTGCTAATCAGGCCGGAATCTATCCCATATATTTTTTTTAGGTTTTTGGCCTGTTGTCTTAAAGAATGACTAAAGCGAGGAACAGTAAAAAACAAATACGCATCCTCAAAAAAGGATATATATGAAAGCACCGTATTTACCGAACCCAGTTCAAAAGTTTTTGCCAGTTTGCTAAAAGAAAACTCTTTGCCTATATTAGTTGCCAGATATACCCCAAGCTCTCTTACAACTTTTGCATTTCTCAAACCATGTCTAACAATGATATCACGATAGATCAAATCATTAAATAACTGAATCAATACATTTCTGTTATTTGAATTCAAGTACTCAGGAAATCCGCCTAATTCCAGAAATTCCTTAAATGAACTGATACCCTGGTTTTTATTCCTGTGCATTAAATATTCACTATAAGAAAATGGGAAAAGTTCATACGTAATTTGGCGTCCTGTCAAACTTGTTCCCAGTTCTTTGCTCAACAATGAAGCATTAGAACCGGATAAAACTACCCTGATTTTTTTATCGTGAAGTATGCGGATAAAGCGTTCCCATCCTTTTATGTTTTGTATTTCATCAAAAAAATAAACTTCCGAATCATTATCTGCTTGAAAAATTCGTTCAAGTTTAAAAAAATCATTAACTTCAAACTGTGATAATCTGGGATCTTCAAAACTCAAAAAATTAAAATAACTCACTTTATTCAGTAATTGCATTAACAAAGTACTTTTCCCGCATCGCCTGATACCTGTAACAATTTTAATATGGTAATCGGTTAAATCCACCTCATTGAGTAAAGTCCTCGGAGTTCCGGTAGAAAGTTTTTCAAAATACTCTCTCTGATATTGGAAAACTTCTTTTATCTGTTGTTCTAAAAGCATAATCAATTATTTTAAGCAAAAATAATTATTTTTCATTACTATTGCAAATTATTTTTCATTACTATTGCAAATAAGATATTTATTTTTTTGAAGAAAAGAATAATCACTTACAACGAAAAGAATATATTGACACGAAATTCAATTCCCGCATAGCGGTTTTTATTTTCAAATTTGGACATTCTCAAATTATAAAATTAATTTATTCCTTTATATCATCCTTAAACCTCAGATGATGTAACACAAATCGCAACTCACTGTATGTAACATATTCGCCGAGAGCTGCTTTTGCTTCATTTAAAAGGATGGTTTTTTGCTTTTTAAAAAAATCCGATATGCGTTTTACTTTTTCAGCACTTACTATTTTATAAACAGATATTTCTCCTGTGCCTACAAAATATGTTAGATGCCCTTCGATGGTAGATGTGGCAAGTTGTCTTTCTTTGGCAATATCTTCAATGGTTTTTCCTGCTTTCCATAGTTCAAAGCTAATTTGCTTGCTGCTTTTTTCCTGAACTTTATTTGTAATTTCGGGTTCTTCGTAATTGTCGTATTCTATATTATTTTCTTTGCGATAGTTAATCATCATTTCGAGTAACTCGCTGCCGAACATTTCTATTTTCCTTTTCCCAAGCCCTTTGATTGCTTTTAGCGCCCGAATTGTAACAGGTAGTTTGGCGCTCAATTCCCTCATAGTTTTTAGTGGTAAAATCATATAAACTTCCCAATCCAGTTCTTCGGCTTTGGCATCTCGCCAAGCTTTAAGACTTTTGTATAAATCGGGATTGTTAATTTCGGTGCCGACCGTTTCAGATGATTTTTTTCGGACAATTTTTATGGTATTATCATCAAGAGAAGCTTTGGCTTTTACTTCCAAATAATCTTTTACAACAAAACCTTTTTGGCAGGCTTGTAAACAGGATGATTTGAATAATGTTTCCCGTAGCAAGTTATTAACCACATCTTTCACTGATTTTCGTACTGCTTTATTGTCTGTTTCTATCGTAATATTCTCAATCTTATCTGTAACCAATTCTTTAATTTTTCCTGAAAAATAAACTACGGCTTTCTGTATTCTGTCTTGCAAAGTGATATTTTTCTCCACATCACTTTCTTTTGAAAGCAAATTCAGAAGCTGCTTGCGGAATTTCGCCGATACATCTGCTACCTCTACATTTACCTTTTTGTTCATTTCTGTAAAAATAAGCGTCAGGTTTCCCTGTAAACTACCCGAATGTTCTTTTGATAATTTTATTGAATAATAAATATATTTTTGTAAAGTATTAAAATCAAAAAGTCCGGTTAGCAATTGTTGTTGATAAGCTTTTCTTGATGTTTCAAGCTCCGCCCTGTCAGGTTGATTTTCTTCATAATGCTTTGTGAAACTTTCAACGGTTCTGTCGTGTTTTACGCTTTGTGCTCCAATTTGTGTACTCAGTATAAGACCTTCCAGCGATTTGCAGCGGCTAAGAGCCACATAAACCTGTCCGTGGGCAAAAGCTGCCTGTGCATCGATAATGGCTTTCTCAAAAGTCAATCCCTGGCTTTTGTGGATAGTAATAGCCCATGCCAGCTTCAGCGGATATTGTGTAAAAGTACCTTCAACGGTTTCTTTAATTTCTTTGGTTTCTTCATCAAGCACATACTTCATTTTTTGCCATTCCACAGGCACAACGTTTATGGGTTCTTCATCACCAACACAATTCACCTTTACAACATCCTTATTAATTTTGATGACAGTTCCTATTTTACCGTTATAAAATTGCTTAGCAGCATCAGGGTCATTTTTCACAAACATTACCTGTGCCACTGTTTTTAGCTTAAGTTCAAAATCGGTGGGATATGTATATTCAGGGAAATTATCGGAAATTTTTGCTTTAAAAGTATGGGTTTTCCCTTGTATGCGACTTAATTTAGAATCATTAATTTGCTTTGCTTTTGCATTGTGGGTAGTGAGGATTATGTAACCTGCATTATCAGGGTTAAAATCAGGTTTGTACCTTGCATTGAGTTCATCAATAACATCCCGGTCTATTTGATTGTCGCGTATTTTGTTAAGCAGTTTAATAAAATGTTCGTCTTTTTGCCGGTAAACATGTTGCAGTTCGATGCTGACGTATTGGGTTTGCTGCAAGGCATTGCTACTAAAGAAAAAAGGCGTATCATAATATTTCCGGAGCGGGTCCCACTCATCCTTTTTCACGACTGGGGCAAGTTGCTGCAGGTCGCCAATCATTAGCAGTTGAACTCCACCAAAGGGAAGATTTCTGTTTCTGAACCTGCGTAAGGTATTGTCGATACCATCAAGCAAATCGGCTCTAACCATACTTATCTCATCAATGACAAGCAAATCCATACTTTTGATGATATTTATTTTCTCTTTGCTAAACCGTTTAACTTTAGTTTGCCTTTCCTGATTTTTAAATTCAGATGTTTTATAATCCGGCAATTGTGGACCGAAAGAAATCTGAAAAA
>CBDUSJ010000289.1:0-4095 GCA_965369845.1 uncultured bacterium
AATTGGAAATTAGAAATTGGAAATTATAAATTATAAATTATAAATTATGAAAGGAATTATTTTAGCGGGTGGGTCAGGGACTCGTTTACATCCATTAACTCTGGCAATCAGCAAGCAACTAATGCCGATTTACGATAAACCGATGATATATTACCCTTTATCGGTATTAATGATGGCGGGAATTAAAGATATTCTGATTATTTCAACACCACAGGATCTTCCCACATTTGAACAACTACTTGGCGACGGTGCAAAGATTGGCTGTAATTTCAGTTACAAAGTACAGGAAGTGCCAAATGGCCTTGCACAAGCTTTTGTCATCGGCGAGGAATTTATCGGCAATGAAAAAGCAGCCCTGATACTTGGGGATAACATTTTTTACGGAACAGGGTTTCAAAATCTGTTGCAGGAAAATAACGACCCTGAAGGTGGAGTGGTTTTTGCATATCATGTTTCCGACCCTGAAAGATACGGTGTTGTTGAGTTTGACAAAAATAAAAAAGCTGTCTCAATCGAGGAAAAACCAAAAAAACCAAAATCAAACTTTGCCGTTCCGGGTTTATATTTTTACGATAATTCTGTGGTTGAAGTTGCAAAAAATATTAGACCAAGCGCAAGAGGCGAATATGAAATAACAGATATAAACAAATACTACCTCGAAAACAATAAGCTGAAAGTGGGAATCATAAGCAGGGGAACAGCATGGCTCGACACAGGCACCTTTGAATCGCTGCTGCAGGCATCCCAGTATGTTGAAGTAATTGAACACCGTCAGAGCTTGAAAATAGGCTGTATAGAAGAAGTTGCTTACAATATGGGATATATCGATGATGAGCAACTCGAAAAAATCGCCGAGCCTTTATTAAAAAGTGGATACGGAAAATATCTGTTGGATTTGATCAATAAATAATTTCCAATAATCACGAATGGGCCACCATAAAAAATACATGGATAAGTTCAAAAAATACAAAGAAAGAATTGCCCTTGCCCTTAGCGAAATAAATTTGCCAGGAGCCCCTGAACGGCTTTATTCACCAATATTATATACTCTTGACCTTGGCGGCAAACGACTTCGTCCTGTTCTTGCTTTATATGCTTGTGAATTGTTTGGCGGAGACCCTGAAGATGCTGTCGATGCAGCAAGCGGACTGGAGATATTTCATAATTTCACATTGCTTCACGACGACATCATGGATAATGCTCCTATTAGAAGAGGCAAACAAACAGTGTATAAAAAATGGAATTCCAATATTGCGATCCTTTCCGGCGATACGATGTTTGCCTTGGCATACAGACAAATTTGCAAAACCAAACCAGACTATCTTCCCAAAATCCTGGAAATTTTTTCAAATACAGCTATTCAGGTTTGCGAAGGACAGCAATTCGATATGGATTTTGAAGAACGCAACGACGTTTCCATTAAAGAATATATCCGGATGATAATGCTAAAGACCGCGGTTCTTCTGGGCGCAAGTTTAAAAATCGGCGCTGTGATTGGCAAAGCTGACACTAATGACACAGAAAAAATTTATGATTTCGGAGTGAATGTCGGGATTGCATTTCAGTTGATGGACGACCGGCTCGATACTTTCGGTAGTGAAGATAAGTTCGGAAAAAGCATTGGAGGCGATATTGTTGCAAATAAAAAAACATACCTTTATTTAAAATCTCTTGAAATTGCAAATGCAACTGATAGAAAAACTCTTATTGATTGTTTTTTCAACTCCACAATGTCACCTGATAAAAAAGTCAGGATTGTGAAAGGAATTTATGAAAAATATAAGATAAATGAACTTACACGTGATGAGATGGGAAAATATTTCATCACAGCTACTGAAATTCTCGAACAATTAAATGCTCCAAAAAATAAGAAAAATGCTCTCCTCGATTTTACAAAAGACCTTATCAGGAGGGAACATTGATGGAAAATGCCTAAAGTGAGCTAAAGTTTGGAGTGCCTAAAGTGAACGAAAGTTTGAAATGGGCTAAATATTATTTAGCCTGTTTTTTAATCTTGATTTTTGGTTCTAAAAAAAATTCTATTTTTGCCCTTTTGCAACAAATTTGTAATGAAAATAAATCCATTAACAATATTTCTTAATTCAGTTGAAAAGGTGGGGAATGCGCTTCCACATCCAGCCACATTATTTGGAATTTTCGCTTTATCTATACTGGTTTTTTCAGCCATTTTTGCAGCATTAGGGACATCTGCCGCACATCCTGTAACAGGAGAGGTTTATAATACAATAAACCTGCTTTCAAAAAATGGGTTATATTTGATACTGACCAAAATGGTAACGAACTTTACAAACTTTGCACCGATGGGCATTGTGGTTGTTGCTATGCTGGGTATTGGCCTGGCCGAAAACTCGGGGTTAATAGCTGTTTTAATACGAGGCCTGGTGCTGTATTCTCCGGAAAAGCTGCTCACATTTATCATTGTTTTAGCTGGTATTTTGTCTAATCTGGCATCTAGTGTAGGGTATGTTTTACTTGTACCATTAGCCGGTATTATATTTCTTGCCGTAGGCCGCAACCCAATTGCCGGCATGGCTGCTGCTTTTGCAGGTGTATCAGGCGGATATTCGGCAAATCTGATGCTCGGCACCATTGACCCGCTTCTGGCAGGCCTTTCCGAAGAGGCGGCACAACTGGTGGATAAATCCTACCATGTTAATCCTACTGCAAATTATTACTTTATGGTAGCTTCAACCTTTTTAATTGCAACACTTGGAACATGGGTTACTGAAAAGATTGTTATTCCCCGTTTAGGTCCATACAAAAATAAAGATGTTGAACAAGAAGAAATTAAAAAACTTAATAAACTTGAAAAGAAAGGGATAAAAAGAGTTTTTTGGGTTTTTGTTGGATTTGTTATATTGCTTCTAATTGGACTGATTCCTGAAAATGGTATCCTTCGTGGTGAAGATGGTGATTTTCTGAAATCTCCTATTCTTAAAGGTGTGGTGGCAGTGCTTTTTATTGTTGCAGGGACTATGGGGCTGGTTTACGGAATTACAATAGGGAAATACAAAAATGATGGAGATGTGATAAAAGGAATGACTGAATCCATGAAGGCATTGGCTTCATATTTAGTACTGGTCTTCTTTGCAGCCCAGTTTGTCGAATATTTTAATTGGAGTAACCTGGGTATCATTTTAGCAATTAAAGGAGCTACTTTTATTCAGAGTATAAATTTAGGACTTATTCCTCTGGTTATTATGTTTGTTTTATTTGCCGGTCTAATAAATCTTGTCATGGGCAGCGCTTCGGCCAAATGGGCTCTTATGGCTCCCATTTTTGTACCCATGTTCATGTTTTTGGGATACACTCCCGAACTGACCCAGGTGGTTTATCGTATCGGCGATAGTGTTACAAATATCATTTCTCCGATGATGAGTTTTTTCGCACTTATCATTGTTTATTTTCAGAAGTATGATAGTAAATCAGGTCTTGGAACACTGATTGCCACCATGCTGCCATATACCATCATTTTTTTCCTGGGATGGGTCGCTTTGCTGATCTTATGGCTTGTAATGGGATGGCAATTAGGTCCGGGAGCCGGCATTCATTTATAACAAAAGTTTTGGTTCTACTACTAAATTAAATGGAAGAGGGGAATTGGTTGAGTTACCTACTCACCTACTCACCCACTTCCTTACTCACCTAATAATTATGACTAAACAATATCAGGATACGGAAAAGAAAAAAATATTCGCAATTGTAATTTCCCTTATTCTTCTTAGCTGGACTTCGATAAAGATTGTTCTACCCGCTTTGCCGGGTCTTATTGAAAAGTTACATTCATCGCAAAACGGCATCAACTTATCAGTTACGCTTTTCCTGCTTGCTTTTTCCCTTTCACAGCCTGTATGGGGTAGTATTGCACATTTAAGAGGAAGACGCATAACTTTATTATACGGATTATTACTGTCGATGATCGGTTCAACAATAAGTATGTTTTCAGATTCTATAACTATGTATATAATCGGACGTTGTTTAGAAGGAATTGGAATGGGTTGTATTTCGCCGGTGTCAAGGGCTGTAATAACCGATATTTTTGACAAGAAAGAACTTGTCGGAAAAATTGCATTG
>CBDUSJ010000290.1:0-4076 GCA_965369845.1 uncultured bacterium
GTTTGTGGGGAGAAAAGTATCAGGGTATTCCGATTTTTAAAAGTAATGCGATGATGATAAAAGCCATTTTCCTCGCCGGTAATTTCCATATCGAAAACCATCATTTTCATCGTAACAGATTCTTTAAACAATTTTATCCAATTCAACCTCTTTCACCTTATCATCCAAATCGTCAAATGAAGGTTTTTTTATATCTATGTTTTTTAAATTATAAATTATCAGTGGAGCTACCCTCGAAAGTGGTTTGTACAATAACGAACCTTCCCTGATATCATCTTTCAGTATTTTGGTTTTATTATCTATCAAATTAAAAAGAAGAACAAGGATGCTCATTATCAATATTCCTTTCACAATCCCGAATACTAGACCGAGCAATTTATTGACGATACCAAGAGCGGCAAATTTGGCAACTTTATCAAGCAACTTTCCAATGAGAGAAACCAGCAAAACAACCCCGATAAAGGTGATGATAAATGCTATGATAAAAACATAACGCTCGTTGAAATCGAACTTTTCAAGTAAAAATCGGGCTACGTAATCGGAAAAATAAACCGCAAAATAAATTCCGAGGATCAGTGCAGCCAGCGAGGCTATCTCCTTGATCAGTCCTTTTTTGTATCCGGCTATAGCCAGCACTACAATTGGTATAACAAGAATAATATCAAGAAAGTTCATAATATTAAATTTATGTTATTGTTTCAATTTCCTGGTTAATTTCGAAGTAAAAACAAAATCACTGATCTCTTTATTATCGGCAGATAAAACCTGATTTTTATCACCACTCCACCACATTTTTCCATCATAAATAAAAATAATATTGTCGCCAATTTCAAGCACTGAATTCATATCGTGAGTATTAATAACAGTTGTGATGTTGAATTCTCTGGTAATTTCGCTTATCAGTTTGTCAATCACGTGCGACGTTTGAGGGTCAAGGCCCGAATTGGGTTCATCGCAGAAAAGGTATGCAGGATTTAGCGCCATTGCTCTGGCAATTGCAACTCTTTTTTTCATACCCCCACTAAGTTCTGATGGCATCAGGTTGTTTGTATTTTGCATGTTGACACGATCGAGGCAGAAATCAACTCTTTTACATTTTTCATTAATGCTTTGGCTTGTAAACATGGTGATAGGGAACATCACATTGCCCTCAACACTCATAAAATCGAAAAGCGCTCCTCCCTGAAATAACATGCCTATTTCTTTTCTGATTTCTTTCTTTTCCCTAAATTTCATTTTTGTAAAATCCCTGCCATTATATAAAATCTCACCTCCGTCAATATCTAAAAGACCGACAAGACATTTCATCAATACGGTTTTCCCTGATCCGCTTCTTCCGATAATCAGGTTGTTTTTTCCTTGTTCAAATTTAGCTGAGATATTTTTCAGCACATGATTACCGCCAAATGATTTATCAACATTTTTAACTTCTATCATCCTAATAAAAGTTGAGTAAGAATAAGATTTGAAATAATGATAAGAATGCTACTGTAAACAACTGCTTTAGTACTGGCACGTCCTACTTCGAGCGCTCCACCCCTGGTAATATAACCCTGAAAACCCGATACCGAAGCAATGATAAATGCAAAAACCATTGTTTTGGTCAAGGCATAAGTAATTGTAAATGGTTCGAACCATCCCCGAAGCCCGGTAATATAATCCTGCGAAGTTACCGTCCCGGTTACAACACAGGCAAGCCATCCACCGAAAAGTGCAAAACCTATACTTAAAATTATTAGTATCGGGTTTATTATCATTGATGCGACAATTTTAGGTTGGATAAGGTAATTAGCAGGATTTATACCCATTATTTCGAGGGCATCAATTTGTTCGGTAACGCTCATAGTCCCAATTTCGGAAGCTATGCGCGAGCCCACTTTACCTGCCAGAATAAGGCTTATTATCGTGGGAGAAAATTCCAGAATTATCGACTGCCTTGTGGTAAATCCGACCATTGTAAGCGGTATCAGGGGGCTGTCGATATTGTATGCTGTTTGAATAGCCACAACTGCCCCCATGAAAACGGAAATTATCATGACAATACCGAGTGACTCAAAGCCCAGGCTCTGAAATTCGATCATTACCTGCCTGAAAAAAACACTTGGTTTATCAGGTTTGGTAAAAACCTCTTTCATTAGAACGATGTATTTTCCTATATCGGAAACCAAACTCATCTTTATATATTTTTTGCTAAAATAATCACTTTTTTATTACCAGCTTAAAAAATCTCAAATCCAAATACAGAAGCCATTTTTTGTTTAACCTTTTTTTTAACATCCTCGACATCCGTTTTTATGCCAATCTCTTTTTCAATAGAGGTTACAGCTTTGTCAGAGAACCCGCAGGAATTGATGAATTTAAAAAAACTAAGGTCGGTATTTATATTAAATGCAAATCCGTGCATAGTTAAATAACGGCTTATTTTTACCCCGATAGCGCAAATTTTACGCGCATAGCCCGGCTTCATTGCATCAAGCCAAACACCCGAAGCTCCTTCAATGCGCTCACCTTTAATATCAAAATCTTCTAATACAAGAATTATAGTTTCTTCAATCGCAAAAATATATTTTCTGACACTTAAATCAAAATTTTCAAGGTCGAAAATCGGATAAACTACAATTTGTCCCGGGCCGTGATAAGTTATGTCGCCGCCGCGGTTCGTTCTATAAAAACTAACATTATTTTGTTTAAGCGCCTTGTTGTTAATTAACAAATTACTTTCCCTGCCGCTCTTGCCCAAAGTAAAAACATGAGGATGTTCACAAAATAAAAGATAATTATTTACTGGCCTGCCGGCTTTTTTTGCTTCGACCGATTCGTTAAAAAGTTTTTCCTGGTAATCAAAAGCATTTTTATATTCGATACAGCCAAGGTCTTTAAATAATACTTTTTTGTTTATTGTTACTTTGGTCATCTTTCAGCTTAATTTTTTTCACTTCACTTTTTAATTCTATTGTAAAACTTTATTTTTTAGTAAACTTTTGTATTTTTTCGAATACCGAACCCCGTTATGCTTCGCTACGGGACAGGTATTGATTAACGATTTATGATTTATGATTTATGATTAACGATTTATGATTTAAGATTGACGAATGTAGATTTTAACTTCTCAAATCGTTAATCAATTTGTTTGCAGCTATTTGCTGCGCCATGTTTTTACATGCTTTTCGGCATGGTACGAAGACCGAACCAGCGGACTACTTTCTACAAAACGGAAACCTTTTTCCAAACCTGTTTTTTCATATTTTTTAAATTCCTCCGGATGCAGATATTCAGAAACAGGTAAATGGTTTTTCGTGGGTTGCAGGTATTGCCCTATCGTCATCACTTTGCAACCGACTTTTATAAGGTCGTCCATTGTGTTATAAATTTCGATTTCACTTTCGCCCAGCCCGACCATAATTCCAGATTTTGCAATCAGTCCTGAGTTTGCAATTTGTTTAATAACGTCAAGACTCCTATCATATTTCGCAGCGCTTCTGACAAACGGAGTGAGCCGCTTTACAGTTTCCAGGTTATGCGAAATTACTTCGGGTGCTGCATCTATAACCATTTTAACACAACTTTCGTCTCCGTTAAAATCAGGTATCAAAGCTTCGATAGTCGTACCGGGATTAACTTTTTTGATTTCCTTAATAGCAGCAGCCCACAATTCTGCGCCGCCGTCATCCAGGTCGTCCCTGTCAACAGAGGTTATAACACAATGTTTTAGCTTCATCAGGCGCACCGATTCTGCAAGATTTACAGGTTCATTCCAGTCAACAGGCTCTGGTTTTCCTGTTTTTGTTGCACAGAATTTACATGAACGGGTACAGATATCGCCAAGGATCATAAAAGTAGCAGTGCCATTTCCCCAGCATTCAGCCATATTGGGACAATTGCCGCTCGTACAGATTGTATGAAGTTTATGTCTGTTTACTATTTCCTTGACCTTAACATAATTTTTCCCAACCGGTATTTTTATTTTAAGCCAGTCGGGCTTTGTCCTTTGCGCTTTTTTTGGATTCATCGATTTATTACCTTCTAAAAAAAACAACCTGCCGCAAAGTTAAACTATTCAACAGAAATACAATAGT
>CBDUSJ010000291.1:0-4065 GCA_965369845.1 uncultured bacterium
AAGTGGTAACGTTTTTAAGCGATATGTGGTAACGTTTTGGGGCGATGCGGAAAAAGAGTTAAAAAGTTGAAGAGTTGAAAAGTTAAAGATTTTAGATTGAAGATTTCAGATTTCACTAATCACAACTCATAAATCACTAATCACTAATCAAAATTCACAAACTCACTCCCTCTCTCCCCTCATTACCTCTCTCTCTCTTTCTCCCCCTCTCTTCGTCTCTCTGTCTCTCCCTCTCTCCGTCTTTCCCTTCCTTATTTCTCATTTCTCCCCGTCTTCTGCTCTTTAACAGTTGTTAACATTTTGTAAGGGTAAATTCCAACTGGTTTATAATTTTTATTGTATCTAAATAAGGCTGAAACTGTCGGAATATCAACGTTTAAAGACTTAACAAAGTATCTTGTTTTAAAAGTTATTTAAAATTATTTAGTACTATGTGTTGCATATTACCTTTTAACGTATTATATTTGCAGCATGAATACGGTAAAAACTATATCACAAATGCGAAAAGGGGTTCTCGAGCTTTGTATCCTTTCGATAATTGCCGATAGCAAGGATGTGTATGCATCAGATATTCTGGCTAAATTGAAAGAATCGAAGCTGATAGTGGTGGAAGGCACCTTATACCCTTTGCTATCCCGTCTGAAAAATGACGGATTGCTCAGCTACCGTTGGGAAGAGTCTAAATCAGGGCCTCCAAGAAAATATTACAAAATCACCGAAATAGGAATTAAGGTGTTATCGGAACTTAATATTGGGTGGAGCGAAATGGTGGACGCTGTGAATAATATTACAAAATCAAATCAATCAATTTTAAAAAAATCTTAATCTCTGAAAAGAAAATGAAAAAAACAGTAACGATTAACATCAGCGGAATAATTTTTCATATAGACGATGATGCCTACGAAAAACTCAGCCGCTATATGAACACTATAAAGAGTCATTTTACCGACTCGGATGGCAGAGAAGAAATTATCGGCGATATCGAAAGCAGGATTGCTGAGATTTTGCAGGGAAAAATGATAGAAAATAAGCAAGTTATCACTATTGAAGATATCGACGATATCATCAGCCTGATGGGTGAACCTTCCGAATTTGATGGATCAGCGGAGACTCGCCCTGAATATGAATATCGCGATTATGAAAAACGTCGTCAGAAAAGGCTTTACCGCGATCCGGATAATAAGATGATTGGAGGTGTTGCCTCCGGTCTTGCCGCTTATTTTAATACCGACCCCGTCTGGTTCAGGTTAATATTTGTTGTGTCGCTTTTCATTTCAGGTATTGGATTTATCGCTTACATCATCTTCTGGATTGTGGTTCCGGAAGCAATTACAACTGCCGAAAAACTTGAAATGCGCGGTGAACCGGTAAATATCTCTAACATTGAAAAATCCATTAGAGAAGAATTTGATAACCTGAAAACCAAAATCAACGATTTCACCGACCAAGCCAAACAAACTTATAAAAAAAAAAGCGCAGGCCATAAAACTGTTTTCGACAACATCCTGAATATTTTTGTAACCACTTTTAGTATAATATTCAAAGTGATTTTAGTAGTTGTGGGAATAAGTCTTATCATCTCAGCGCTTTTTATGATAATCGGATTCCTCGGGCTTGTGTTTGGATTCAACAGTTTCTCCTTTTTTGAAAACGGCGAATTGTACAGTTTTTCTATTCCTATGTTTCTTAATATGATATTCGGTTTTCATATTCAGTCTGTCCTTGTAATAATTTCATGTTCGTTAATTTTCGGAATACCTCTTTTGGCATTAATTTATTTAGGGATAAGATTACTTTTCGGTTCAAAAGCCAGGATTAAATTTTTCGGCACTACGGCTTTTGCATTTTGGCTTGTAGGGATTATCATTGCGCTCTTCATAGGATGGCGCGTTGGTATAGATTTCAGGCATACTGCCCGTATTACCGATGAGTATAAAATTATGAAAAACAATAAAGTGGTTTATTTCAAAACAACTAACCAAAAAGAACTATCATACAGGAATAACACAGTGGAACTATTCGACGGGCCGTGGAAAGCAGTTCTTGATTATGATAATTATAAAATATATGCTGTTCCTTATATCCGTTTTAAGAAATCAAATACTGAAAATGTTTTCCTTGAAGTTACTACTTTGGCAAAGGGGTCTTCAAGAACCAAAGCGAGAGAGCGCGCCAGGAATTGTATTTATGAAGTAAAATCTACCGATTCATCTTTTATCCTTGACACATATTACACGCTGCCGGATAATGAAACCTTCAGAGCGCAGGAAGTTAAAATTATAATATGGTTGCCGGAAGGCCAGGTGGTCAGGTTTTCAGAAAATATGGAAGAACTTTTTGACAACAACCCGAATTATTCTTTACATTACCATGACTATTCCGGTAATACATACATAATGACCGGCGATGGCCTGAAGCCATATTTTACAACAAAAGAAAAAAATGACGCGGAACAGGACATTTCTCAAATAATTAAGAAAAATCATTTCTCACCATCGCCGGTTACCAAAACTTTTGGGTTTATTCCATTGCCATTTATCGGGTTTTGATTGTCTAAGCTGATAAAATATTTTACTTTTGCCGGATGAAATTATATCCGATAGAAACCGGAAATTTTAAATTGGACGGGGGCGCCATGTTCGGCATTGTGCCGAAATCTCTTTGGGAAAAAGTATATCCTTGCGATGGAAAAAATCTTTGTAACTGGTCGATGCGATGCCTTCTTATAGTTGATGGTGATAAAAAAATATTGATAGATAACGGTATTGGAGATAAACAGGATGAAAAATTTTTGCGCCATTATTATTTGAATAATGAAAATACTTTGGAAAAATCCCTTGCTAAGTATGGATTTACCACTGACGATATTACCGATACGATCTTAACTCACCTCCATTTTGATCATTGTGGCGGAAGTATCAGATATAATAAAGATAAAACCAATTATGAACTGACGTTTAAAAATGCAACCTACTGGACGAGTAAAAATCAATTAAATCTGGCTTTACAAGCAAACAGACGTGAAAGCGTTTCATTTTTAAAAGAAAATATCTTGCCGATTAAAGAAAGCGGACATCTCAGATTAATTGAAAAAGATTGCGAAATATTACCAAACATCATTGTAAAATTATTTGACGGCCATACCGAAGGACAGCTTATCCCGCATATAAATTTCAATGGAAGAACTATTACTTTTATGGCTGATTTGCTTCCTTCAACCGCTCACATCCCAATGCCATGGATAATGGCGTATGATACACAACCGCTGATTACTTTAAAAGATAAAGAAAGATTTTATAAAGATGCGCTGGAAAATGATTATATCCTGTTTTTTGAACATGACCTTTACAACGAATGCTGCACACTTCAGCAAACGGAAAAAGGAGTTAGAGTGAAAGATACTTTTTCTCTGGAGAAATTAATTGAAGGGGTGGCAACTTTTTAAAGATAAATTTTTTATCGATGAAAATATTACATTTGCAATAATTAGTCAAGTCTAAAAAGTAAATTTATCGACAATCATACAAAATCGCAAAAAAATAAGATTCTGTTATTCAAAACTTTGCGGCTTTGCGTGAAATTTCATTTTTTATGTTTTTATACCGGACTCAATAATCAATATTTTTGATACAAATATTTTTTAAAACATGCACAATATTGAACCGTTTTATTCATGGAAAGAACTCTACGATGCTGCCGATGACGAACGTTCACCGTTTTATCGCAGAGAATACAACGATTTTGAATTCAGCAACACAATTTACGATCATTATATTCATCCTCAGTGGGACGAAATAGGCTCGGCTACAATTTATATTAAAATTATTTTTACCAACTATGAATACGGATTTTCAATAATTGAAATGTTCGGTGAATGGAATGATTGTTTATATAACGATATTATGTATCTTAAAAGGAACATTATCGAACCATTGATTGAACAGGGAATAAATAAGTTTATCCTTATAGGTGAAAATATTCTAAATTTTCATGCTTACGAAGATGATAAATACGAGGAGTGGTAAGATGAAATTGAGGATGGATGTATAGCCGCCGTTAATTTCC
>CBDUSJ010000292.1:0-4063 GCA_965369845.1 uncultured bacterium
TTAGCGCATCACCTGTAAAAGTCAGATTTCTTTCCTGGGTTAATTTTATTTTGTAGCCCTGTTCGTTGTTCCAATCGGTTAATGTGTTGATATTTTGTCCGGGCCAATAAAAACCGTCTTCTCCGACAAGGATCACCAAATCGTCAATAACAGGTTGAAAAAGTGATTCGACATCAGGGTTCAGCGGATTAACATAAGATGATATTCCACTCCATCCTAAAGAAATATCTATAATCTGTTCCAAATTGGTAGTAATGTTCACATACTCTGGATAACCGTTCGGATTAGATTCTCCCTGACTATAAACTGCGGTAACCTGGTAAAGATATAATCCGGGGTCGAGATTGGTTATTTCAAAAGTAGTTTGGGTTACCGTGGTTTCATTAATCTTAAGCCCGCTTTCGTAAATGTTGTATCCTGTGAGACTTTTACCGGAGGGTGCATCCCAGGTGAGGGTAACATCGTTTCCGGCAACTTCGTGTTGCAGATTTTGAGGAATAGCCGGAACATCGTTCTTGATAATTAATTCAACCGGAATAATCACTTCCTGATGAACGGGATCATTTGTCTGAATATTAAGCGTTGCATAATAATCGCCTATTGAATATCCATCAGTATTAAATTCCAGAAATACAATTTCGTCTTCACCCGGTTCTATGGAACCATACGCAAATTCAGTTACTAACCACTTAACTCCCGGATTAAAGAATTTTACTGCCAAGTCATTTTCGATATAATTTTCATTATAGGCCACCTGCAAACCATCCGATCCGTTTTCATTTTCAATGCCGACGGTGCATGAATTTGTGATGAATAAAATAGGAGTATGGTCGAGGTATTGGATGAGGATGTCGCCATTTTTGTAAATAATTATTTCGGCATTGATGACGTAGCGAATGGTGAATGTGCCGTTTTGGGCATAATCTTTAAACTGGATAACAGTGTATTCGTCGAATTGTTGATAAAACACCTGGCCGCCGGTTTTCTGCTGCAGGTCGTCCCAACACCAGGCGATGAAATTATTGTTGCCATCGGCAATGGGAATAGGTGAATTTACCGGGTTGGAAAACGAACCCCCGAATGTGATTAATCCGTTTGAAGAAACATAAAACTCATCATAATAATTATCGTAAAACGGAAATGAGAAACCCACAGAAAACGGCCCTACATAATTGTCATTTGTGATACCGGTAATTTCAGAACCTGTTGTTGAAATATCGATGTAATCGAAAACCGGTCCGCCCGGGTCGTTATTATCTTTCCAGTAATATCCAAAATCATCCGGCCCGCCATCCTCCGATGTTTGGGCAGTAGGATCATGATTGACGGAAACATTGTACTCCAGCGTTGTTTCCCCATCGTTATCGATATTAAGGATGTACAAAGTTTCATCACCGGGTTTTAGCTCAACATTGTATTCATAATTGTTAAGTGTGATTTCCGGAATACCCCATTGGAGAAATGCAGTTTGAGGCGATGATTCTCCATCGGCAAACTGTGCTGTAACACGATAGGTGTAATTGCCGAAGTCCGGCAAAAAATCATCGAGTTCATAATCGGAAGTAGTTGCTATCAGGCTGTTGTCTCTGTAAATATTAAAGTGCTGTAATCCAATCGGATTTTCCAAGTTCCATGTTAGGAGAACATGACCGTTATCCCAATCGATGATCTGAGCAATTAAATTTTCCGGTTTTGGAAAAGGCTTTTCCACAAAAGGACTTGTTATCGTTCTGCAAAAGTTTTCCCTGAAATCTGTCCACACAGGAAATACTTTTCCTCCTACAGCGTTTATTCCTATCCTTTCTGAGAACATTCCACCGGGAGAAACAAGGTCGTCAAAATTCAGAATAACGTCGCTGATTTTAAAATCTTCCCATGATTCTCCACCGTTATAACTTATCGAGCAATACACTTCGGCCATATTGCTGGCTACGTTGCGGTCGTCGTAATAAATAACGCTGACTGTTCCTGTTTCGGGGTCACAGGTAATGGCAGGAAACAAATGCTCCTTACCGACACCTGACGGATCCTGATTTACCCTGATCGGGTTAGACCAACTACTTCCGTCATCATCAGAGGTGATCATATAAACATCAATATCGGAGCCTGAATTAATACCGGGTTCTCCAATATTTGCCCAGACAATATAAATTCTTCCGTCATAAGGACCGCCACTTATGTCAACTGCCATCGAAGGAAAGGAATTCAAGTCAATATTTTTTGCCGTAATATAGCCTGTTGTCCCTTTGATGTTTTCAATTATTTCCCAGTTGATATCAAATGTTTGTCCCCCGTCAAATGAACGGATAAATCCCAGCGCTTTTTCCCCGCTTCCGGGTGAGTTGTAATGACTTGCCCAACAAACATAGACCTGTCCACCGGGGCCAGTCTGTATAACCGGGCCTTCCTCAAAACGTGTCCCATATTGTTCTAAACTGCTGATAACTTCTGCTGTGCCCCAATTTTCACCACCATTGGCCGAACGGCAAAATTCGATGCTGTATTGCGAAACTTCAAGACCTACATAACGCCAGGCCGCATACATATTGCCGCTGTACATGCTGCGTTCGCTGTTATCAATCCAGAGATAATTTTGCCAAAGATATTTTGCAGGATTTTGAGGCCAGTCTTTCAACAAGACCTCATTCCAATTTGCGCCATGGTCATCAGACCATTCAAACATCTGTCCAACATTATTTACAGTGTAGCCAATACAGTATCTGCCATCCGGACTGATTTGAGCGGTCGGGAAACCATTATAAGAGGCTCTTTCACCAAGTGAAGTTGAATTCCAGGAAACGCCTCCATCAACCGAATGAATTGCTTGCCCATTTGTGAGTTCGAACATAACTATACTTCCCTGTATCCAATGATCGTATTTTACATTTCCGTTGAGGATTTCATCAGGGTTGGAAGGATCGATAAACACAGAAGGATTAAACTGGTCGATGTCCAATTCGGTACATAATGGGTAATCCGGTGTGTTGACCGGTGTCAGGATAGCCTCTGGTGAAAAATTGGATGACGAGGCTGTTTTTTGTGTTTGCGCAAATGAAAATTGAAACATCAAAATTACACTTGCAAACAAAAGGCTTAATTTTAAATTTTTCATTATTTAAGAATTTTGATTAATAATATTTTTTAAATATTGGTACTTCTATAATGAAAAAGGTAACCGTAAAAGTTGATTTTTTTATCTTGAAAGAGATTGCCGGTGATCCGGGAAAGAGTTACAATATTGAAGAAGAAAAGAGTTTAACGCTTCATTCATCAGATCACTTGGAGTGATCTGATGAATTAGTAATTAACCGAATTATTGAGAACTTTCCCGCTCTGATGTTTTCTTGTTTTTTCAATACCTGATAAAATATATTCGTCAAAACGGTGGATATTTTCCTGCCGGCAAATCTCCAGGGCTTTATTATAATTTTCTGCTGCAAGATCGTAACAACTCGATTGAAAATATTCTCTTCCCGAAACAATGTATTGCCAGGCAAGCTCTTCATAATACTTTTTTACGGTTATGTCCGAAATGATATATTCTTTGTTTTCATACTGAAATTCAGATGCCAACTTTACATAATTCTCAGCCAGCTCTGTATTTCCTGCCGAAAGCGCCTGGTCGGCAATAAGAAGATATGAGTCGAAAATCCCGTATTTTGCTCGTGAAATATTTTGAAAAACATCAAGACTACAATCAATTTCAGGCGCTTCCGAACAAACCTTTCCGGCATTTTCAAGCAAAAGAAGCGCCTCATTGAAATTCTCGTTCTCAATTAATTTATCTGAATTTTCAAGGTATTGTTCAAATAAGATTAAAGCAAAATTATCCCGTACTTTTTTAATATCGTTCGTATGCCCATAAGTTGAAAAAATATCAGCGATTTCTCCGGAAAGAACCCCAAAAGAATTCCATCCTCCGTTAAACGAAACCATGCCAAGAAAAACCTTTTCAAATAAATAATTTGTCGCCTCTGCCGAATTAACGTAATCCTTTTGTATTCCGATTAACTCATGAACAGCATCCACAAGGTCGTTACGGCAAAACGGATAATTTAATGTG
>CBDUSJ010000293.1:0-4033 GCA_965369845.1 uncultured bacterium
TATTTATTACGGGTGACCAATTTTTTCGGGTAATTTTTAGCAAGTGCGGTTAATAGCCACAGATTCACAGATTTCAAACTACCAAAGGTAGTTTTCTTTGTGAAAATTTATAAAATTTAATTACAGACTTCCTGACACTATTAATGATTATCAAAATGTTATAGGTTTTTAACGGGAAATAAAAATAACACTTTTTTAATATCGAATAACGAATACTGAATACTGAATAATAAAATAATATCCTGATAATAAAAACATTCATTAAGGACTTGCTTTATTTCTTCATTCTTTATTCGATGCCTGCCCTGTAACGTTTATTCTGTAACGAAGTGTACAAGAAAATGTATCAAGGGACACTTATATTATTTGGAAAAATTGTTATATTGTTACATTGTTATATTGTTACATTGTTATATTGTTGAGTCCAGTCTAAAAAGGTTCAGAATGATATTTTTCATATCGTATATTACAGATAATCAGTAGCAATAAATTTAATAATTCGCGCATTCGCGGCTTTTTATACCAGACTCATTGTTACATTGTTACATTGTTGTGGCTTAACCATCTAACCATTTAACAATTTATCAATTTAGCTCCCGATACGCTCATGCTTCGCTATCGGGATTTCCGCTTCGCTCCAACATTTAACAATTTAGCTCCCGATACGCTCATACTTCGCTATCGGGATTTCCGCTTCGCTCCAACATTTAACAATTTATCAATTTATCAATTTAACCATTGAAACTTATGCTATTTTAATTTACAATACTACAATTTTCGATAGTTCTGTTCTTTATGTTCTGAGTTCAAAAAGTGTTATTTCGGGTAAAATCCCTATGCGGCCCGGATAACCGATTGTTCCTAATCCCCTGTTAACATACAAGTATTGAGGTTTTGAAACGGTTTCCTGATTGCCATACAAACCAGCCCAGTGTTTGTACATATATTGTGCGGGGCTCCATTTGAAATTTTTAAACTCAAAACCAAACTGAAAACCGTGTGTGTGTCCTGAAAAAGTAATATCAATATCCTGATAATTTTTACTGATTATTTCGTCCCAGTACGACGGGTCGTGAGAGAGAAGGATCTTAAACGGAATTCCGTCTGCGCCCCGTAAGGCTTCGCCAATTTTTCCATTTTTTTGAAACCTTGAATGCGCTCCCCAGTTTTCAACACCTAAAATTGCAATTCTATCACCGCCCCTGTTAATGATCATGTTTCTATTATTAAGTAATTTCCAGCCAATATCTTTATAAAATTTAAAGAGAGCAAGCAGGTTTTGTTCTTTTTCAAACTCGTTTTCCCATTTGGTATAATCTCCGTAATCATGATTTCCCAACACAGTAAAAATGCCGAATTTTGATTTTATTTCCGAAAGGATATTTTTAAAACGAAAGGCTTCATCTGTCCTGAAATTTACCAGGTCGCCCGTAAAAAATACGATGTCGGGGTCCAGGTTATTGATAATCCTGACAACTTCCCAGAGTTGTGCACCCGATGTCCAGCCTCCGAGATGAAGATCCGAAATCTGAACAATCTTTAATCTGTTAAAAATTTTAGGCAGGTTCTTGAAAAATATTATTTCCTTCTTTATCCTGAAATCAAATACCCATTTCAGCATCCCGAAAAACAAACCGCTAAAAAGAATTCCTCCGGAAATAAAACCGATTTTTTTCAGGAATTTGCTACGGCTTATTTTTTGTCCGCCGGATACATTGCTGTTTTTTTTCCTGTTATTATTTAGAAAGTTGTGAAGATACTGGAAAAACCTGATTATATCAGCAAAAATAAGGAATGTAACAGGCAACAATTTCGAAGCATACGAAATAAAAACAAATCCGAATAAATATGTTCTAAGTGAATTGTTCCAGTTGGAATTGGGAATAAAAAAATCTGCTATAACAAGAAAAATAATTAAAGCGAATGGTAACCAGTACAATCCTCCGAAAAGTATTTTTCCAAAAAGTTTTCGTTTTTTTATCCAGCTTCTGACAGAAAACCATAAATAAAGATCGAACAGGAAAAACAGGATAAAAATCGGAAATCTGCCGGCATTTTTCGGATAAAGTTCAAGGACTAAAAGATAAGATATTATAAAAAATATAATAGCCGCCAGCAGAAAGAAAATTTTTTTCATTCAAAAAAAACTGTTATCATAATTCAGGATAACAGTTTTTTTTTCAAAATGTTTTATGAATTTGAAAATGATGATTATTTGACAACATTTTTAACATAATTCACCAGACCTTTGGCATTAAAAATACCCATCAGTTTTTCAGGAAGAGGGGCAAAGTAGAATTCTTTTTCTCCAACAATTACCTGGCCTTTTTCAAAATCGATAGATACTTTGTCGCCGGCCTGGTATGCTTCAACAGCTTCCGGGATGAGAATAATGGGCAATCCCTGATTTACCGAGGAGCGATAAAATATCCTGTTAACCGATTTACAGATCACGGCTTTCACCCCTGCATACGACAGGCCTACGGCGGGATGTTCCCTCGAGCTTCCACATCCGAAATTAGCTCCGGCAATAATTATATCATCATTTTTAACTCTTTCGGAAAAACTATCGTCGAATCCTTTAAACAGGTGAGGGATGATTTTTTCAGGTTCGGAAGATAATACGGTATAGGTCAGGTTGCCTGCAAACATCTGATCGGTATTGAGATTATCCACATCAGAGTAATTCCAGATGTTGTTAAAATATCTGTCATCACTTTCATTAATATCAACAGTAGCGCTTTGTTTAATCGAATAAGGAAACTTATCGTCAGATTTGAAACCTCTCGGGTCTGATATTTCACCCCTGAGAGCCGAGCATGCAACAGCAGCGGGAGACGCAAGGTAAATACCGGCTTCTTTGTTTCCCATACGACCTTTAAAATTCCTGTTTGCTGTGGAGATAACATTGTATCCGTCGGCGGGGATTCCCTGTCCGGTGCCAAGGCATGGGCCGCACGATGTAGCAAGCACATGAGCTCCGGCGTTCAGAAATATTTCAATTAAACCTTCGTTGAGCGCCTCCAGATAAATTTCCTTTGAAGCAGGAATTATTAACATTTGAACAGTATCCGGTATTTTCCGGTTTTTAAGAACATTGGCAGCTTCCCTGAGGTCTTCAATGCGGCCGTTTGTACATGTGCCGACAAGCGCCTGCTGTATTTTCACGCCCTGTACTTCGGACAACGCTTTAACATTATCAACATTATGCGGGGCTGCAACAACAGGGAAAATATCATTCAGGTTGATATCGATTTCTTTGGAATATTCTGCATCAGGATCAGCCCAAACACCTTCAAATTTTTCACCAAAGAAATTTTCGAGGATTTCATCAACTGGAAAAACGGCATTTTTTGCACCCATTTCCGATGCCATGTTTGTTATGGTCATCCTATCTGAAACGGACAGGTTTTTTACTCCGTCACCGTGATATTCTATCGACATGTAATCTGCGCCACTCGAGCCTATTTTTCCAATAATCCAGAGTGAAAGATCTTTTGCAAAAACACCTTTGGGAAGTTTTCCATGAAGCGTGATTTTTATCGATTCGGGAACTCGGAACCATGTTTCACCCTGTTTCCAAAGGCCTGCCGTCTCGGTGCGGTCGATGCCGGCTGCAAAGGCGTTGAACGCTCCTGCCGTACAGGTATGGCTGTCGCTGCCTACAACAATCATCTTCGGCCTGGCATGGTACGACATTATCTGATGACATATCCCGCTGCCAACGTCGTAAAATTTCTTTATTCCCTGTTCTTTTACAATATCACGAATTTTCTGATATTGGTTGGCAAGTTTTGCACTGGTTGGAGGAGCGTTATGATCAAGGACAATGAGCAACTGATCAGGATCAGCAATCTTTGTTCCGTTCATTTTTTGGAAAGTTCCTGCAATGCTGGCGCTGTTATCGTGTGACAAAATTATGTCAGGTTTTTTAAAAACAATGCTGCCTTTTTCAGCGCCAAAAATTTTTTCTACAAAGGTTTTTTTTTTCATTTTTAGTTGATTTGAATTTTATTAATTACCACCAATAATA
>CBDUSJ010000294.1:0-4025 GCA_965369845.1 uncultured bacterium
GAAACCTGCGACACGAAGTCCATCCATACGGATTCCTTTTAGTCATACGGATTCACTTCGTTTCATTAGCCCGCATGGGTCCGTATGGATGCCTAAAATGCCTAAAGTTTTAGTTTCGCACTAAATTATTGCAAAAATAGCAAGTATTTCATCTGTTAAAAATTTAGTATTAAACATTTCATTATCCAATTTAATGAACTTTAGGCACTTTTTACTTTAGGCACTCTAAGTACTCATTAATTGCAAGAATTTAATTTTCATATCCTTTCGAAATCCAGTAAGTTCCTTTATCAAAAAACAGCATCATTCTTCTTTCAAGTTCAAGTGCCTTGTAAATATCAATTGGTTTATACCACATTCCACGTGAGAGCGCAAATTCCCAAACATGTTTCTTAACAAGGCTCAATGAACTGATAACTTCACTTACAGCAAATCCTTCCATTCGTCGTTTTTCACCGAGTTTTGTATAAAAATTTCTAACATCATATTTATCGTAATCTCCTCCAAGCCACTTGCTGTATTGTGAAATAACCGTCTGAAAGCGTTCAAATAAACTTTGTTTGTCAAATTGATGATAGCTCAAAGTGGATTTGTTGGTAGTAACATCTTGTACCCACAAATCGGCTATTGATTCTGAATTTTTTTCAATCACTTTAATCAATTTGTTCGAGAGTAAATTTTTCTTTTTATCTTCTGTTTCTTTTTCGCTTATCGACAAAGAAAAGGAATCAACAATTGCCCAATAATCCAATTTGTTTTTTATGTATGTGTTTACCGCTTTTATATTTGATGAGAAAGCGAGTTTCGGGATTTTTTCAATTGGAAAATATTTTACATCAATTGCATCGTCTCCTGCAACTAATTTTCCGCCGGTTTGTTCCACTTCAAATGAAAGAAAAATCAAGTCGCCATACAAATAATTCGTGCATGAATCAACATCAACCAGATTTGTGATTTTTGCTTTCACACCGGCTTCTTCTTCAAGTTCTCTGAGGGCTGCCGCTTCAGTACTTTCACCGATTTCTGCAAAACCAGAAGGTAAGCACCACATTCCTTTATAAGGTTTGTTACGCCTTTTAACAAGAACAATTTTGCGGTCCTTCTCAAGAATTGTTGAAACAACCGGCAAAGGATTATCGTAGAAATAAATTTTACACACAGGGCAATGTTCTCTTAAAACATCTCCTTCTTTTTTCTTTATAATTTTCCCACCGCAATACGGACAAAATATTCTTTTTTTCCTTTTCATTTTGAACAAATAAAAATAATATCATTCTTTGTGATTTCAAACTTTTTTTTGATTGAAATATCTTTTTTTACCTGATTGATAATAATATTGATTACTTCTTCACCGGCCTCATCCGGAATAAAAAATGAATGTTTTTTTCTGAAATATTTAATAAAGTCAGAAAAATCTTTATCGGAAAAAACCAATGAATTTTCAAATTCAATTTTTCTGATTTTTTTAAACCATGGTGATAAAAGCTGATAGCCATTTTCATTTGAAAAGTTATTTATCAGTTTTTCATAAGGTAAATTCAATCCCGGGTTAAAATCATTTTTTATTAACATTTTTTTTACGTAAGAAGTTAATTCCGTCAGATGTGGTTTGGAATGGGTGATAGCGATAAACACTCCATTTTTTTTAAGAATCCTCGATATTTGAGGAATAATTTCCGGGAAAAAATATAATGAATAACTACATAAAATAATATCAAAAAAATTGTTGTTAATTTTGGATAATACAAATTTGCCGGAATTAATAAATTTTCCTTCTAATCCGGATGCTTTACACGAATCAATATAAAATTGTTTATATTCGTTGCAGAGGTCAATACCTGTTGCCAGCGCTTCGGGATGAACTTTACCTTTTAAGGCTTTTGTGAAAAAACCAAACCCACATCCAAGGTCAAGAATTTCTTTCCCCGATTTAAGATTCAGTCCTTCAAGAGCAACCTTTCTAATATCGTGTTGGTTGGTTGAATGTGTTGAAATAATATTTGCAACAATTTTTTGAGCGGCAACATCAGCGAAATCATCAGCTAATTTATTTACATTTTTTGAAATCATCAGGTTTTAAAATAAATTTATTTGACTAAAGTAATACTTTTGTTTTTTATTAATCCAATTTATTTTGTAAATTAAAAATATTTGTAATATGAAAAAACTTACTTTTATTTTAACAGCGCTGGTAATTACCCTTTTATCATTTGCTCAGGATAATCCCGAAATTACTGTTAAAGAAATTTATGAGCATATTAGATTTCTTGCGTCCGATTCTTTAAAAGGCAGGAAACCCGGTACGCCTGAGGGAAAAGTTGCCGCAGAATATATAAGGGATCAGTTTATTTCTTACGGAATGATTCCGATGGGAGATAATGGCTTTCAGTTTTTTGAAGTGATTGCCGGCGCTAATCCGGGCGATGAAAATACTCTGACTTATAAGGATTTTACCGGTATGGATTTTACCGGAAAAGTAGGAGAGGATTTTATTCCACTGTCATTTTCTGCATCGGGTGATTTCAAGGGTGAAATTGTATTTTCCGGTTATGGCCTTGAAGTTGAAACCGACAGTGTGAGCTGGAATGATTATGATGGCCTTGATGTGACGGGAAAATGGGTGATGATATTACGCGGGAGTCCCAGTGATGAGAATAATGATTCAGATTTTGATGAGTTTACCGGTGAACGTTCAAAAGTATTAACTGCAAAGGATAATGGAGCTTTGGGTGTTTTATTTGTAACAAGTGAAAAAGATAATAAGGAAGATAATCTAATGGAGCTATATTTTGATAAAAGTACGGCCACGGCAGGGATACCGGTAATTTCTATTAAAAGAAGTCTTGCAGATATGATTTTATCGGAAAAAGATCAGAGCATTGGAGAACTGGAAAATTATATGCTCGATAAGAGAAAGTCAATATCAGTAGAAATTTCGGGAACCATGGAAGTTTCAACAGATATTGTTATTGAAAAAGTAAAAACACAAAACGTGATTGCATTTATCGAAGGAAACGACCCGGTTCTGAAAAATGAATATGTGGTTGTCGGCGCGCATTACGATCATCTTGGATTTGGCGGGCCTGGTTCAGGGTCAAGAGTGCCCGATACTACGGCAGTTCATTACGGCGCCGACGATAATGCTTCCGGCGTTACAGCTTTGCTGGAGCTGGCTGAGAAGTTTGCCGCTCAAAAGGAAAAGATAAAAAGAAGATTGATTTTTATTGCTTTTGGCGCTGAAGAAATGGGATTGCTCGGTTCAAAATATTTTGTGGAAAATCCTTTAGTAGATTTGAATCAGATAAAAGCTATGATAAATATTGATATGGTAGGGCGATTAAAACCGGAGCACACTTTATTAATTGGCGGAACCGGCACTTCCGATAAGGCCGAAGAGATACTCGATGATATTTCACAAAACACCAAACTGAATCTTAAATATTCTCCTGAAGGATACGGGCCTTCGGATCATGCCTCATTTTATATTAAAAATATCCCTGTGTTTTTTGTTTCTACCGGCGCTCACAGCGATTATCATACTCCGGCGGACAACATAAAAAAGATTGATCCAGAAGGGGAAAAGTTAACGCTTGATTTTGTCTGCCTGCTTATCTCGGAGCTTCTTAACAGGGAAAATAATCTCATTTTCAGGGAAGCAGGCCCGAAGGGAAGAAGCAGCAAAGGATTTCAATATAAGGTTACACTTGGTATTATGCCTGATTTTGCATCCGGCAGCAATGATGGTTTATATGTAGATGATGTTAGAAAAGGAGGTCCCGCCGATAACGGGGGAATGAAAAAGGGTGATAAAATAGTTGCAATTAACGGAAAGCCGGTTGGAAATATCTATGATTATATGGCTCGCCTGAAAAAATTATCAGCAGGCCAAACTATCACTGTGGATATTATCAGGGATGGTAAAACGGAGGTTCTGCTGATACAGTTATAGGAAATTGGTTTCGGGTTTCAAGTTTCCCATACGGGCTAACTTCGTGTCGCAGGTTTCCCATACGGGCTAACTTCGT
>CBDUSJ010000295.1:0-4023 GCA_965369845.1 uncultured bacterium
GAGTTTGGTTTTTTGTAAACATTTACCAATACTTCATCGATAATATCATCTCCATCCTGTATAGTTCCAAAATGAATGCTGTTAGCGTTGGCTTCCGATAATTGAAACCCTGATTTTGAAGACCTGAAAATTTTATCGCATATTCCGAAAATGCCGTCGCCTGATACCCTGAGCAACGCAATAGCGCCTGTTCCTGCTGCTGTTGCCAGTGCGCAAATAGTTTCGTTAGTTTCCATAATGAATTTTTTTTAGATAAAAAAATATTGATGAATCATACAAAAGTATAAATTCTATAATAAAAAATTTATTTTTGCTAATTAAAATTCAAATCAAATTATAAAAATGAGTGTACTCGTTGATAAAAATTCAAAAGTTATTATTCAGGGATTTACAGGTAGCGAAGGAACTTTTCACGCAAAACAGATGATCGATTACGGAACGGATGTGGTTGGCGGCGTAACTCCCGGAAAAGGAGGAATGGTGCATTTGGACAGGCCTGTGTTTAATACGGTTACAGAAGCTGTTGATAAAACAGGGGCTAATGTATCGGTGATATTTGTTCCTTCACCCTTTGCTGCTGATGCAATAATGGAAGCTGCGGATGCCGGAATAAAAGTTATTGTTTGTATTACCGAAGGTATCCCAACCTCCGATATGGTGATGGTAAAAGAATACCTGAAAGATAAAGATTCAAGATTAGTTGGACCTAACTGCCCGGGAGTAATAACGCCGGATCAGGCAAAAGTTGGTATAATGCCCGGATTTATTCATACACCCGGTACCATAGGTATTGTTTCCCGTTCAGGAACCCTAACTTATGAGGCTGTTGACCAATTGACAAAAATAGGACTCGGGCAAACCACAGCAATCGGAATTGGCGGAGACCCAATTATCGGTACAACCACCAAAGAAGCGATTGAATTATTTATGAATGACCCGGAAACCCAAGGGATAGTTATTATTGGAGAAATAGGCGGAAACATGGAAGCTGAGGCAGCCATTTGGATTAAAGAAAACGGAACCAAACCGGTTGTGAGTTTTATTGCAGGAGCTACTGCTCCGAAAGGACGTACAATGGGTCATGCCGGAGCAATAATAGGAGGGGAGTCGGATACGGCTGATGCAAAGAAAAAAATACTCAGAGAATGCGGAATATATGTGGTGGATTCGCCGGCAGATATTGGAAAGAAAATGGCAGAATTGCTTAAGTAAACCGAAAGAATTAAAATATCAAAAATATGCAGATACCTCCGAAATACGATCCTTCCAAAACAGAAGATAAATGGTACAAATACTGGATGGAGAAAGGATTTTTCAACTCAACTCCGGATGAAAGAGAACCTTACACTATTGTGATACCACCGCCAAATGTTACCGGTGTGCTACACATGGGTCATATCCTGAACAACACTCTTCAGGACGTGTTGGTTCGCCGTGCGAGGATGCTTGGAAAAAATGCTCTCTGGCTTCCCGGCACCGACCATGCTTCCATTGCTACTGAAGCAAAAGTGGTGGCTAAACTGAAAGAAGAAGGCATAGAAAAATCTCAGCTAACCCGTGATGAATTTCTGGAACACGCATGGGAATGGCGCAAAAAACACGGTGGCATCATACTTGAACAGTTGAAAAAACTGGGGGCATCCTGCGACTGGGAACGTACAAAATTTACAATGGACCCTGATATGTACGAGTCTGTTATCGATGTGTTTATCGACTTGTACAATAAAGGATTGATCTATCGTGGTATCCGCATGGTAAACTGGGACCCAAAAGCCCTGACCGCCCTGTCGGACGAAGAGGTAATTCATAAGGAAGAAGATTCAAAATTGTATTATGTCAGATATAAAGTCGAAGGCACTGAAGATGAATGGATAACTATTGCTACCACACGGCCCGAAACTATTCTGGGCGATACTGCTGTTTGTGTAAATCCCAATGATGAGCGTTTCAGGCATCTTTATGGCAAACGTGTTCTGGTGCCTTTGGTTAACCGGTCAGTGCCTGTTATTAAGGATGATTATGTTGATATGGAATTTGGCACGGGCTGCCTGAAAATTACTCCTGCACACGATATTAATGATTACGAAATCGGGATCAGACATAATCTTAAAATAATAGATATTTTTAATGATGACGGCACATTAAGCGAAAAAGCCGAATTGTTTGTTGGCGAGGATAGAATGGAAGCACGCGACAAAATTGTAACCGAACTGGAGAAAGCAGGGAATATGGTAAAGATAGAGGATTATAAAAATAAAGTCGGGTATTCTGAAAGAACAAACGTTCCTATCGAACCTAAACTTTCGTTGCAATGGTTCCTGAAAATGCCGGAGCTTGCCAAACCGGCGTTGGAAATGGTGATAAACGATACGGTGAAATTTTATCCGAAAAAGTTTAAAAACACTTACCGCCACTGGATGGAAAATGTAAAAGACTGGTGTATTTCGCGCCAGCTTTGGTGGGGGCAACGTATTCCGGTTTATTACCTTCCGAATAACGAAATGGTGGTTGCAAAATCTAAAGAGGAGGCTCTTGAAAAAGCAAGATTAAAGTTTAACATTCCCGAACTGAAAATTGAAAATATAAAACAAGATGAAGATGTTCTCGATACATGGTTCTCTTCCTGGCTTTGGCCGATTTCGGTTTTCGACGGTATCAGAAAACCGGACAATGAAGATATAAAATATTATTATCCGACCAATGACCTGGTCACAGCTCCTGAAATTTTGTTTTTCTGGGTAGCCCGAATGATAATGGCAGGGCTGGAGTATCGGAACGACATACCTTTTAAAAATGTCTATCTCACCGGTATTGTGCGCGATAATCTTGGGCGTAAGATGTCGAAATCCTTGGGGAATTCTCCCGACCCGATTAAACTGATGAATAAATACGGCGCTGATGGTGTGCGTGTTGGGATGCTGCTGACATCTCCGGCAGGAAACGACCTTCCCTTCAATGAAGTTCTATGTAAACAAGGCAGAAATTTTAGTAACAAAGTCTGGAATGCTCTCCGGCTTGTTAAAGGATGGGAAGTGGACGAAAATCGTAAACAAAATCCAAATAATCAAGTAGCAGGTAAATGGTTGGATGCAAGGATGAATGAAGCTCAGAAAAATATTGATGAGCACTTTACCAGGTATAGAATTTCTGATGCTACAATGGCGATTTACAAATTGATTTGGGATGATTTCTGCTCATGGTATCTTGAAATAATTAAGCCACCATTCGGTGAGCCGACCGACAAGATTACTTATAATCATACTTTAAAACTGTTTGAAAATCTGATGAAGATACTTCATCCTTTTATGCCTTTCTTAACTGAGGAAATTTGGCACACACTCAGGGAAAGAGAAAAATCGGATTGCATTATGATTGCCCGGATGCCTCAATTGGGTAGGATAAATCATAAAATACTTGAGCAGTTTAAATTTGCCAAAGACGTAATAATTGCTATTCGCAGTATTCGTAACGAGAAAAATATCCCCAACAAAGATCAGTTACAGTTATACATCAAAAAAAACCTTGATGAAAAACCTGACACAACTTTTGACGGAATAGTTAAGAAACTCTGCAATTTAAGTAATCTTGAATATATTAATATTAAAGTGGACAACGCCATTTCGTTTGTTGTTAAATCAACCGAGTTTTATATTCCTCTTGGTGAATCGGTCGATATTGAAGTTGAAATAAAAAAGATGGAGGAAGAGTTGGATTACACCCGGGGTTTTCTTAATTCGGTGATGAAAAAGCTGGAAAATAAACGTTTTGTAAATAATGCTCCTGAAATTGTCGTGCAAAAGGAAATAAAAAAGAAAACCGATGCGGAAGCAAAAATTCAGGTTCTTAAAGATAAAATACAGGCTCTAAAGGACTAAATTTTGAACTATATTTTATTTCGATTAATTCGTGTTTTTTTCCTAAAAGGATTCCCTTCTGTTATCCATGGGGATTTCTTTCGGTCATCCATACGGATTTCCTTCGGTCATCCATACGGATTTTCTTCGATCATTTATATAAAAAGTT
>CBDUSJ010000296.1:0-4021 GCA_965369845.1 uncultured bacterium
TTCGGCGGCATCGCTGAGCTTTATCTTGATAATCCAGCCTTTGTCGTACGGATCGCTGTTTACAATTTCAGGGCTTGATTCGAGCTCTTCGTTGAATTCAAGAATTTCTCCGGTTACAGGCATAAACATATCCGACACGGTTTTAACAGCTTCAATTGTACCAAAAGCTTCTTCTTTGTTAAGAGTTTCACCAACAGTTTCCACTTCGATGAAAACGATATCGCCTAATTCGTTCTGAGCATAATCTGTTAAACCGATGTATGCTTCACCGTTTTCAACTCTGATCCATTCGTGATTCTTGGTATATTTTAAGTTATTTGGAATATTCATTTTACTTTTTGTTTTGATTTTTTTTTGAATCACAAAATTAAAAAAATTTTTATAAACAACATTTTTTGATTATTTTTTTTATTTCTTTTCAAGCTGTTTTTTAAAATAATTATAGATTTCGAATTGAGACCGGATTTTCCGGTGGGAGTTTGTTTTACGGTATTGATTAGGATTATCGCTGCTGATTATTCTTGCTTTAGTGTTGTCGCGAAGCTGTATTTGCAGCATTTTCATCAGCTCCTCCTGAATATGTTTATCATAAATAGGGCATGTTACCTCAATACGATGGTCGAGATTGCGCTGCATCCAGTCGGCCGAACCAATGAAGTATTCATTTTTTCCGTTATTACAAAAAACAAAAACGCGTGAATGTTCAAGAAATTTATCGACAATACTAAAGGCTTCAATATTCTCGCTGATACCTTTAATGCCGGGGATCAAAACACAAATGCCCCGCGCTATAATTTTAATTTTTACACCGGCCTGGCTTGCTTCATAAAGTTTTCTGATGATTTTTTTATCAACGAGGCTATTAATTTTTATTATTGCCCAAGTTTCTTTACCCTGTTTTGCATTTCTAATTTCGTTGTTAAGTTTCTCGATAAAGAAATTCCGGGTATTAAATGGTGAAACAATCAGCGCCTTGAATTTTGGGATAAAATATCTTGTTTCAAAGAGTTGGAAAACTTTGTCAACGTCGGTTGCAATATCCTGGTTGGAGGTTAAAAGACTGTCGTCGGCATAAACTTTTGCGGTTGATTCATTAAAATTGCCGGTACTGATATTGGCATAAAATACATCTTTCAGGTTTTCTTTACGCCTGATGAGTATTAATTTGCTGTGAACCTTTAAGCCTGTAATTGTTGGCAAAATTTTAACGCCTGCTTTTTGCAGTTTTTCTGCCCAGTAAATGTTGGCTTCCTCATCGAAGCGAGCCTGAAATTCGAGGAATACAGTTACGAATTTACCGTTACGGGCTGAATTTATTAGCGCATTCATAACGCTTGAATTACTGGCCGCCCTGTAAAAAGTCATTTTTACTGACTGAACATTAGGATCGATGGATGCTTCTCTGAGCAGATCAACAATGTATTGAAACGACTGGTACGGGTAGTGAAGCATAATGTCTTTCTCCCGGATTACATTGAAAATACTGTTGCTTTCCGACAAATCCTTATGCGGAAGAGGTGGTGAAGGTGAATACAAAAACCCGGGATGGCCAACCTTCGGGAAACCCATAAAATCTTTAAAATTATGATATCGGCTGCCGCCACGCTGATTATCGTCATGCGAGATATGTAATTTTTCGCGGATATTTCTTAAAAAAAGAGGGGGGATAGAATTATCATATACAAATCTGACAGGATAACCAACTTCACGCTGCTTAACGCTTTCGCTCATAATTTCAAGAAAACTTTTTTGAATATCATTATCGATATCCAGTTCTGCATCGCGGGTGATCTTTACAGTATATGCGTCAAATTTATCGTAACCAAACATTGAAAAAATATTGTGCAGGCAATACCTGATCACATCATCGAGAAGAATAATAAAACTTTTATTATTGTTTTCGGGCAGTATCAGGAAACGGGACAATTCGGGTGTTGGTATTTTAATAATAGCATAGTCATCTTTTACAGAATGATTTTTGCACTGCAGACAAACAGCAAGATAGATTGATTTATCCTCGAGATTTGAAGTGTCTTTTAGATTATCGAGCATAATTGGAAAAAGCAAATGGCGTACATTTTCCTGAAAAAATCTATTTATGATACATCCCTGTTTTTCGGTAAGTTGTTTTTCGTTAATTATCAGAATATTTTTATCGGCAAGTTCCTTTACAATATCGTCATAAGTGTTGGAAAAAACTTTTTCCTGCTCGCCTACAATTTTATAAATTTCTTTCAGAATTTTTTCAGGTGATAATTTTATTTTGTATTTCAGGTTTTTAACATTGAGCATCCTGTTAAAAGTTGCAACACGCACCCTGAAAAATTCATCTCTGTTGTTTGAAAAAATCCCCAGAAACTTCAACTTTTCAATCAGAGGTGTAGTCTCGTCCCTGGCCTCTTGCAATACACGTTCATTAAAATGCAGCCAGCTTATCTCACGATTGATCATATAATTTTTAAAATTGTCCATCCTGACGTTCTTAAATTTCCTCCCGAAACATTTTTGGATAAATCACAAAATTTGTTTTACAATTTGCAGCGCTTATTTCTTCCCACTTGTTTGTGTCGAACGAAAGGCATACAATACCTGATGTCTGCAGCCAGTCGATCTTTTCATCAAGAAATTGATTTGCGAAATTAGTAAATGTTGGATTATGCCCGACTATCATAGCTGAATTAATATTTTCAGAAATATCAAAAAACAGGCCTGCTAAATTATCGGCGCCGGAGTAATAAATCATTTGGTCTGTTCTGATATTATCAACGGGATATTGAATTGCCTTAGCAATTATTTTTGCTGTTTCGTAAGCTCTAACTGCATGTGATGAAATTATCAAATCAATTTTTATATTGTTCCTTATAAGATAATTGCTAATTTTTTTTGTACGTTTTTTGCCTTTTTCCAATAAGGGTCTTTCGTGATCGCTCAGGTTTGGAAACTCCCATGATGATTTTGCGTGACGTGTGATATACAAAGTTTTCATACTGACTGATGTTAATTTCTGAAAACCCCAAAATTACTATTATTTTATTTTTACAAATAAAATAAGGGAAGATAAACTTATCTTCCCTTATCACATTTTTATTATTCGGTAATTCGATTAATCTGCCCCATAAATTTTACTGTTATCGCGATATCCCGGCAAGTCTCTGTACCAATCCTGGTACGTTGTTCCCCCTGATTCTGCCCAGGCGGCAAAATGATAAAACGCCTCTGTGATTTCAACCTTTTCAATCGGGTAATCAAAATGTTCAAGTATCATCAATCCCCATGGTAAGTTATTAGCTGTTTTGTAATATCTTCCTGCTGCCGGATCAGAATTATCCTGGCCTGTTCCAAACAGATCAAAGTTCATTTTATCGGTTGGCTCCCTGTCGGAAAGGTGGATTTCAGTACTGCGCACCTGGTTTTTGATCAGGAACACATTGTAAGCTTCAGGGCCTACTAAGTCACGATTGATGGCAGGGTTAAAATAAATATAAATTTGAGTAGTATCTGATGTTCCCACAAATCCGTTTTCCACAGTATTAAACATAGAGCCTCCTGCGCGGTGTATTACATCTTCAACACTTTCAACAGCAATGATCACTGCAGAATCCTGGCCGGCTTCGGTGCCATTAGCATTGGTTACAACATATCCTTGTTCAAGCACTGTGCCTGTTACCGAAGTTATCATTCCAGGAGTTATTGTTGCATACTGCCAGCCGAAACCGTTTTCAAGTGCAGCGCCCACAGCCCTGACTACAAAATTAATGTAGATATCTACCAGGTCATTATCGGCATTGGTAACTTCTGTTCCATAAACGGCAAGTACGAGGTCGTTAAAGTCGTAATCACCCATTGATGGCCAAAGATCTTCAAAAACTACTGAAGCATACGAATCTTCACTGGGGAAGTATGAATTATATGCTCTTTCGGGATCAAAAGGATAATCATCGAGATCATCAGGCACACCGTCGCCATCGCTGTCGAGAGGTGCACCAAAACCTTCGGGGTTGCATGGCGATGTTGGTATGTA
>CBDUSJ010000297.1:0-4002 GCA_965369845.1 uncultured bacterium
AATTTTATTCTTTCTGTTTTTCTTATTTCATCCAAACTTTGTTTTTTTTCATTTAAGTTTATCCGTTCTTCAAAACTCTACTTTTTCGCTCTGATTTTATCTGTACTTATAAGTTTTATTTATTACCACTTTTTTCAACCTTCTTGTTGTTTCATATTAATATTTTTTATAATATTCCTTTTGTCATCATGGTATTTCCTTAACAGAAGTTACAGAGTATTTTCAACTACCGCGGTAGTATTTTACATTATCTTTTATTCTTTATTTTCAACCTATCTTCTTCACAGGTTCAATGATTTTAAAGAAAGGGAAAACCGTAAATTAATAGCTCTTAACCTATCTTTCGAGCAGCACGATTCGCTCCTTGAATTTCTGTTTTCCGAACAGGAACAAAAAATTTATTCGGATACAATTATTCCCTCATTGATTGATGATTATATTTATCCGGATATTTCAAGCGAGTTACATCTTAAAAAATATCTTCTTGATAATTATTTTACTGGCTATTGGCGTAAGTACGATAAACAGTTTACTATTTGCACCTCCGAAGATATTCTAAATATTAAACCCGAAAATATTTCAGTAAACTGCATTGACTTTTTTAATGATTTAATTCAAAACTCAGGGCAGAAAACCGATAATGAAAATCTATTTTTTCTGAATTATAGTCCAGGAAATAATGGGTATTTAGCGCTATTTAAGTTTTTTTCAGATGATAATTCTGATTTTCCATTAGTTCATATTTTTATCGAATTTACTCCTAAATTTATTCCTAAAGACCTTGGGTTTCCTGATCTTCTTCTTGATAATAATATATCTGGTATTCCCGATTTATCGGAATATAATTATGCAATGTATAACAATGGTGAGTTATACTCACGTGTCGGTTCGTCTTTTTATAATATAAATTTATCAAATTACGGAACATTTAATGATCAGTTTCAGTTTTTTGACTTTAACGATTTTAATCATCTTTTTTATAAAATAGATAATTCCAGGTCTCTTTTAATCAGCATACATAAAAAAAATATTCTTGATGTTTTTGCTCCTTTTTCATACTTTTTCATTTTACTTGGTATTTATTCTCTTGTTTTCCTGTTCGTCTTTTTTATTTTAAATAATAGAAAAACATTTCAGTTCAATTTCCGCACACGTCTTCAAATATCAATGGCTTCTGTAATTTTAGTGTCCTTTCTTACCATTGGTATTTTTACTTTATTTTATATCAACAATCTTAATGAAAAGAAAAATCAGAATATTTTAAGTGAAAAAGCTCATTCTATTTTAGTTGAGTTTCAGCATAAACTTTCTGATATTTCAATAATTGACAGCGAGCTTAAAGATTATCTCGGTGATTTGCTTATCAAATTTTCTAATGTCTTTTTCTCAGATATAAATATTTATACTCTAAATGGTGATCTTATAGCAACATCCCGCCCTCAGATTTTTGATGAATATCTTATCTCTAAAAAAATAAATTCTACTGCTTTCAGAGGTTTAGCATTTGATAAAAAATCACTTTTTATACAAAATGAAAAAATCGGACGTCAGGAATATTTATCTGCATATATTCCATTTATTAACGATCAAAATAAAATTGTTGCTTATCTTAATCTTCCATATTTTGCAAAAGAAAATGAACATAAACGTGAAATTTCAAATTTCCTCGTGGCTTATATAAATATTTACGTTATACTAATTGCAATTTCCGTTTTTATCGCTTTGCTTATCTCTAATTATATTTCAAGGCCTTTAAGATTAATCATGAATAAAATTGGTTTTGTTAAACTTGGTAAACAAAACGAAAAAATTATCTGGAACAAGAAGGATGAAATTGGCCAGTTGATAACCGAATATAACCGAATGATTGATGAATTAGCCATTAGTGTTGAACTACTTGCAAAATCGGAACGCGAATCAGCGTGGCGTGAAATGGCACGTCAGGTGGCGCATGAAATAAAAAATCCTCTTACTCCTATGAAATTAAACATCCAGCACCTTAAAAAATCATGGGACGATAATGCGCCTGATTGGGATAACCGGCTTAGTAAATTCACCAAAACCATGATAGATCAGATTGAAACATTATCTTTAATTGCAACAGAATTTTCCGATTTCGCCAAAATGCCCAAATCTAAAAATGTTGTGCTTGATGTTTCCGAATTAATTAAAAATTCTCTTGATCTTTTTAAAAATTATAAAAATATCCGACTTTCATTTTTTAATCCTTCAAATCTTGTTTTTCATGTCTTTGCCGATAAAGAACAATTACTCAGGGCTTTTATCAATCTTCTGAATAATTCCGTTCAGGCAATAGGCGAAAATCCCGATGGTGAAATTAATATCAATATTAACGCAAATAATAAATCTTGTATTATTGAAATATCGGATAATGGAAAAGGCATTCCCGATTATTTAACAGATAAGATATTTTCGCCGAATTTCACAACCAAATCAGGGGGAATGGGATTAGGGCTTGCTATTGTTAAAAGTATAATTTTAAGTTCTGATGGAGAAATTACTTTTCATTCGGAAGAAGGAAAGGGAACTACATTCAGGATAATTCTTCCGCTTTTTGAATAAAATTTATAAAGGAATATTTCCGTGCTTTTTTGGTGGATTTGATTCGCTCTTATTTTGCGTCATTTCAAGCGCCTGAATTAATTTATATCTTGTTTGATGCGGGTATATTATTTCGTCAATATAACCTAACTCAGCAGCTTTAAATGGGTTTGCAAATGTTTTTTTATATTCCTCAACTGCATTTTTTCTTTCTTCGCTATTTAACTTACCCTTGTACAAAATGTTTACCGCTCCCTCAGCACCCATCACGGCAATTTCAGCAGTATGATAAGCCAGGTTTACGTCAGCGCCTATATGTTTGCTCGACATCACATCATAAGCTCCTCCATAAGCTTTTCTTGTGATAACGGTAATTTTTGGTACCGTAGCTTCCGAAAATGCGTACAATAATTTTGCACCGTGTTTTATTATTCCGCCAAACTCCTGAGCGGTTCCCGGTAAAAATCCGGGAACATCCTCAAATGTGATTAACGGAATATTAAAAGCATCGCAAAATCTAACAAATCTTGCAGCTTTTATCGACGAATTTATATCGAGTACTCCTGCCAGCATAGCAGGCTGATTTGCAACTATTCCCACTGATCTTCCATCTAATCTCGCAAAACCAATTATTATATTTTTTGCATAATGCGGTTGAACCTCAAAAAAATTATTTTCATCGACAACTGTACAGATTATTTCCTTCATGTCGTAAGGTTTGTTGGGGTCAGCGGGAACAATATCATCCAGCTTTTTATCTTCCCTTTTTACATCATCCGTACATGGTTTTCTCGGTGGATCTTCCATATTATTCGATGGAATAAAACTCATTAGCTCTCTCACCATCATCATTGTTTGTTCATCATCCTCTCCAACAAAATGAGCAACGCCACTTTTAGCGTTATGCGTCATCGCGCCTCCAAGTTCTTCTTTTGTAACTTCTTCATGTGTTACAGTTTTTATAACATCCGGCCCGGTTACAAACATGTAACTTGAATTTTTTACCATAAATATAAAATCGGTTATAGCCGGTGAATAAACAGCGCCACCTGCACACGGTCCCATAATTGCAGAAATTTGTGGAATAACACCAGAAACTTTTGTATTAAGAAAAAATATGTCGGCATATCCTGCAAGGCTTTGAATTCCTTCCTGTATCCTTGCTCCTCCCGAGTCGTTCAGACCAATCACAGGAGCTCCGTTTTTTTTTGCAAGATTCATTATTTTTACAATCTTATCAGCATTTGCTCTGCTTAATGCTCCGCCGAATACTGTAAAATCCTGTGCAAAAACATAAACAAGCCTGCCGTCAATTTTTCCATATCCGCTTACTACACCATCTCCCAGAATTTTATTTTTATCCATATTGAAATCTGTCGCCCGGTGTGTCATAAATTTATCCATCTCAACAAAAGTATCAGGGTCTAACAGATCAGGTAC
>CBDUSJ010000298.1:0-3987 GCA_965369845.1 uncultured bacterium
AAACCTGAAAGTTCAACTTTCCGGATTGCAAAAAAGGCTCAAGGATACACCCGTAAATATTATCATCCGACTCGCCGTCATTATGCCGGCCATCATCAAACATCGGGCAATCCGAAACCGCCCCGTTGTTAATAGTGTAAACAAGTTCGACAACAGGCTCGGAGTTTTCATCTTCAACAAAAGCGGTGATAAATATTTCATCAAACAATCCCGGCCTGTTTGAAGAAATGTATTTTACCACCGGTTGAATATTAACCAGTTGTAACTGATCATTTGCCGAAAGAAGCCTTCCGGAGATAAATGGTTTTAATCCATAAACAACATGTCCGCCAAGCTCCTGGTTATATGAGTTTAAAAAGTCGCTAACTGAAAATCCGTAATCAAGTGGGTAAAACGGATCAACAGAAATCCAGGGATAGATCATTTCTCTTTTGGTATCTATTTCAGGAAAATAATCATCCGGATTCATCAGACCTATCAATAATGAAAAATAATATGAAAGTTGGTCGCGATATTTCTGAATCAGGATTATTCTGTCGTAAAGCGGCCGGTATTCTTCGGTACTTCCCGGTGACCATTCATAAATATTCCTGTCTATCCAGCTAATGCCAAACCAGTCGATTCCGAAGGTATTATCAAGATCGTAAGGAATATATTCAAACTTGCCTGTTTCCGTATTGTGATACAGGTAAAAATTATTCTTATTAAAAATATATCCGTCCCAGTCTGCCGTCAGAATATCGACAGCAATAATTTTAAGATAATCATAAATATTAAATATTTTCTCAAGTGCGCAAGGCAGTTCGTCAAGGGGTGTATTGTTCAACACATCAATAAAAAAAGCCAGATCGGAATAATCATCTTCCGATCTATTGGTTTTCAAATCATAGGCACGTCTGTCGTCATTTCCAAATTTATACAGTTCGGGGTTACTACCGAGATAATTCAGATCGGCAGGCCACAAACATTTATATAAGTTACCGTCCTGGTTTCCAAATCGGGAATTCACAAATTCTTCGTCAATATGTTCAACATTGATATAAACACCATAGAAATTACCGTTGATATAAAATTTTATATGATTTGAACTCGGAGCCGGGACATCAAATTTTCTGAGCAGGTCCCAGCATAATTTAGAGCGTATCACCGATGGATCATTATGCTCGCCATTAAGATTCATTTTTTCAAGACCCTGATATTTTCTCCCGGAAATAAAGGTGTTAAAAGAAACCTTGAAGGATTTTTTTTTTGCAGAGCGCGAAGTGTTTCCCCTAAGCCTGAAACCAACATTCTCGACAGTGTCAGGTGTAGCTCCATTATCGAAAATAAAAATAGCCGGATATTCATGATTGCTTTCCGGAAATTCATAAATCAGAGCAAGTGAATCGGGATGTATCAGAATTTCTACTTTTGGTAAAATATCATCTCTGAAAATTTCGCCGTCAGGCGGAAAAACCGGTTGGGAAAATGTTTTGCCATTGAATAACAGGATGAATAAAAACAGATAAAAAACAATTTGTTTCATAATTATTTAAAGGTTTAGACTTCTTAAAACCAGGAATAAACACTACATAATATTTGAACATTTTTTAATGAATAGAACACCCCGATATACTTCGCTACGGGGCAGGCGGATGACGCTGATTTACACTGAAAAATAAATCTGTGAAAATCTGAGTAATCTGTGGCATAATTTTTTATTTTATATTTAGCTTATAATCTGTCATTTTAATACTGTGAACGGTTACCAATTTTTTATTAAAAATCACTGCAATTCAAACACCAAAGCTGACTTCGCCGGGACAAGAATATTATCAGTATCAAACATTTTCCCGGAAAGGATATCCTTAGCCTGTTTATATTTTCCGGTCATTTCGAGATACCTGTTTTTTTCAAGTGTTTGTTTTCTCTCCGAATTGTTCAAAACGACCATTACCGTTTCATTTTCGTTATACCTGAAATAAACATAAACACCATCGACAGGGATAAAATGTTTCAGTTTTCCATTATGAATTACAGTTTTATTTTTTCGCCAGTTCAATAAAGTTTTTAGATAATTAAACGCCGCATTTTCATCATTATTCCTGTCATTTTCGGTGAAGGCATTTTTTTTATCACCCGGCCATCCACCCGGAAAATCTTTGCGAATATCGCCATGCCCTCTGTTTTCGTAACCTGTCATCAGAATTTCTGTGCCGTAATAAATCTGTGGAACGCCGCGTGTGGTAACAAGAAATGTCATTGCAAGCTTGTAGTTGTCAAGGTCTTCTTCCAATTTTGTAAAAATCCGGTCGCCGTCATGATTATCGGCGAAGGTTACGATATTTGAAGGTTCACTATAAAGATAATCCTGGCTAAGAATATCATACATACGCACTATTCCTGTTGACCAGCCATCCTTTTCGTTGAAAGCATATCTGAAAGCATCAGCCATTGGGAAATCCATAATATACGGAAGGTTTGAGTTATAGCCCGTTTTTATATTCGGAACATTCTGCCAGTAAGCAACCTGCGCCGGTTCGGAAAGCCATGCCTCGCCAACTATGGAAAAATCGGGATATTCTTCGAGTACACGCTTTGCCCATTCAGCCATTACATCTTTAAAAGGGTAAGGATATGTATCCATCCTGATGCCGTCAAGCCCGGCGTATTCAATCCACCAGATACTGTTTTGTATGAGGTAATTTGCCAGAAAACCGTTATGCTGATTCAAATCGGGCATACTTGTATCGAACCAGCCTTTCAGTAAAATGTTACGGTCGTAATCCGATGCGTGAATGTCGGACACTGTGCCTCCCCTGAAATTAGACCTTGTAAATTCGGGGAACTGATGAATCCAGTCCTGACACGGCAAATCTTTAATCCACCAGTGATTGCTGCCACAGTGGTTAAAGATCATATCCATAATAATTCTCATATCCATTTTATGCATTTTTGAAATAAGATTTTTATAATCTTTATTGGTTCCAAATCTTTCATCAACTTTATAAAAATCCGTAATTGCATATCCGTGATATGAAAATGCCGACATATTATTTTCAAGAAGCGGATTTAGCCAGACAGTTGTAAAACCAAGGTCTTTAATATAATTCAGATGCTCGGAAATACCTTTGATGTCGCCGCCGTGCCTTCCGTTTGGGTTTGAACGGCATGCCTTCTCCAGCATATTTTTCATCGAATCGTTGACGGTGTCGCCATTTGCAAAACGATCGGGAAATAGCAAATAAATAACATCAGCGCTTGAAAAACCTTGTCTTTGAGACGAATTTGGAGACCTGTTCAGAAGCTCATAATTATATTCATAAACTGTTTTGCCAGACTTATTAAACTGAATTTTAAATTTCCCTGCCTGTGCTTTTTCTGAAATATTCAGGTCAAGAAAAAGATAATTCCGGTTTTCAACTTTGTTTACCTTTAAAAGTTCAACACCGGGATAGTTAATTACCGGAGTCGTCGCCGCAACTTTTTCTGCATAAACAAGTAATTGCAGCTTAGGATTTTTCATTCCAACCCACCAAAAAGGCGGTTCAAGTTTTTCGGGACTTTTTGCTTTTGCAGATAAACAATTCCCATTAAGGAAAATTAGCAGTGCCAATCCAAGTATTCTGATATTCATAGTTTTATTATTTTAATTTGAAGTGCCTAAAGTTTAGAATGCCTAAAGTTTGGAGTACTACAAATTTTAGCTCACTTTAGGCATTTTAGTTCACTTTAAAAACCCGGAAAAGTAATTTCCGCAGGCTCATTCATAAATACCAGATATGAGTTTCCGGGAAGAACAGAAATGAGCGAATTAATTCCTTTCTCCGGCCAGTAAAGTTGTAATCCAACAGCTTCTTTAATAATGACTAATTTATCTTCTATTCCGGCAAACAACTGTTCCACATTTACAGGACAATCACTTATCACAGGTATCAGGCTCCAACCCTGAGGCAAACTAATTGTTTTATTCACATCGCGTGTTCCGACTATTGTTAGCTCAACATT
>CBDUSJ010000299.1:0-3975 GCA_965369845.1 uncultured bacterium
CGTCTTTTTTCCCGAGACTTTCATCGCCGCCAACAGCAAATATTTGTCCGAGATTTCCACCATAAGCTCCAATTACCATGTCGTACATATCCCAGGTTTTTACGCCCAGCGCTTCACGGGCATAAAATACGTTCCAGGGATCCGGTGTTTCAAACCTCGTAAGGTCCAACAAACCCTCGTCAACAACCGCGATGGTATAAGTCATCGCTTTTCCGTTTTTTTCGCTAACGGTAATTTTTACATCTTCTTCAGGTTTCAACTCGGAAGGCATATCAATAAGCGGATGCAGGATGGTTTCGGGATTTTCAACCAAAATCGGGACAAGGCCGTAAAGCCGGATTGGCAAATCGTTTACAGTTTGAGCATGTGGCTGCACCAAAGAAATATTAACATAAATATTTGGAGACATCTCATCGGTAATTTCCAAATTATAAACCGTTTCCTTTTCTGTGGGAATAATCCATTCGGCCTGAATGATCCTGATTCCCGATTCAACGCTTACTAATGCACGCCCGACGCCTCCCGAAGGAAAAGTGATTTTCGCTGTTTCACCAACTTCATATTTTTTCTTATCAGATGAAAAAGTCAACATTGTGGCGGCTTCAGGGTCTTTCCTCTTACCCCTGCCAACCCATTCGGGCCAATCGACATAAAACGATTTTCCGGCAGAATGACCGCTTTCAGGATCATAAACCTCAACAAAATATCTTCCCCAATTTGGATATTTTATCTCAAAATCAAAACTTCCCCTGCCATCTTTTGTTGATAAAGTTTTTTCGATTACAGCTTTTTTCTGCTTCCGGCCAATGTAAGACGCCATATCATCGTCAGAAGAATTCCACCACCAACGCCAATTAACTTTGTATATTTTTGCTTTCAGATCACTGACAGATACCGGTTTTCCAGACTCGTCAACTGTGGCAACTTTAATTTTGTGGAGAGTGTCGGTTTGAAGCATTTGATAATAAGACCTTGAACCTTCCGGAAGTTTTATGCCGACATAATTTTTGTATGGAGAGTAAGGAATAGAGAAATTGTCGATACTAAAATCACCGCCTTCTTCAAAAACTTTTATTGAAAATTGCGCTTTTAACATTCCGGGTGCGGTTTTGTTTGAAGATAACCTGACGGAAATATCGGCTTCTCCTTTATTATTGATTTTTCCATCAAAAACCGTTTCATCCTTGGAGTCAAATTTCCTGGCCGGATTTGTAAAAATATAGTTTTTAAATCCCTCGAAGGTAGTTTTTGAATTTTGTAATCTGACATCAATTTTTGATTTCAGATTTTTTGCAATCGCTCCAAACAACCATCGGACAGACAATTTTCCAACAAGTGAATCGTCGTCGGCAGTGATCATTTTTACACCAAAATCAAGGTCAATTTTCAGGCGATTAGGTTTTATGGTTTCAATTTTTATTCTTTTCGAGAAAACCGTGCCACCGACTTTAATTTTTGCCGTCCAGTTACCTGTTTTGGCTTCCGGGTCGGTAGCGGTCTTAAAACAGTAAAAACCATTTACGCCATGAGTTTTATTTATCCTCCGGTACAATTGTCCCTGCGGATCAAACAACTCAAATATTACCGGATGTAATTCGGGCAGATTCTTATTTTTGTCTTCAAGAATACAAGTTAAAAATAAAGTATCGCCGGGCCGCCAAACGCCTCGTTCGCCATAAATATAAGCTTTCAGCCCTTTCCCGATTATTTTTCCGGAAACGTCAAACTTGCTTAACGACAGCGACGAACCGTCATCAAGACGCAAATAACCTCTTTGTTTCCCCTTTTTTGCAACTAATAAAAACGGTTTGTTTTCGAGATTTAATTTCGCAAAACCGTTTTCATTTGTTCTTATTGTTCCAAGCAATTGATTTTGAAAGTTAAAAATTTCCAGTTCAGCTCCTGCAACCGGCTCTGTTGTGTTCAGATTTGTTACAGCAAAAACCATGGAATTATTTGAACCGGATTTTGCTATGATACCAAGATCGGAAGCCAGGATATTCCGCGATATCCACAGGTCGGAAGTATAATACGAAACATGGCAGGGATTATTTTGTTCTCTCCAATTGTAGCCCTGATGATAATAATATGAACTGTAATATCCCGGGCCGTTCCAATTATTTTCTTCATCGGGATTACTTTGTTCAAAATCATTTTCTTCAATATTCATGTCATCTTGTTCGTCATCGTTATCCCCGCAGGAATAAAGTGAATACTTTTTCCTGAAACTCAGGATAACCCGGTAAATAGCGCCGGGGTCTTTTTCTATCAGGCCGGTAAGGTCTATAGAAAATGTATTCCAGTTTTTAAAATCAACCGTATTTTCAGATACCAGCTTAATGGTCTTTCGCAATACGGGCCTTCCAACTCTGTTTAAATCATAATATCCTGATAAATCGTTTACCTGTAAAAACTGTGCAATATCGTTTTCATAAATTTTAACAATTTCCAAATCGACAGCTTTAAGATTTACAGCTTCGAAAGGATAAATAAGTTTTTCTGAATTTGGCATGATGACGCCATTCCCTATCGCTTTTAAAGCCGGCTTGATTTCATCAAAAGTGATGTCGTAAGAATACCTTTTTCCTATTTTTTTTCCAAAAGCGCTTTTTACGCCCGGTTCAATATTTAATTTCGTCTGTCCGGTTTGCCTGACCACAGGATAAGCCTGAATTTCATTATCTTCAATAATTAATCTCAGTTTGCTTCCATTGCTCAAAGTAATCAGGCCGTCGAGATTCTGGGATTTTTTTAAAGGATCGGAAAAAAATATTTCAATATGTTGTGAAGGTTTTTGTACACGTTTGATATTGACTACTTCAAATTTTCCAACCGAAGGAATTGTTACCGTATCTTTTTGCACAAAATCAACACCTATAATTTTCCCGTTAATATCAATTACCACATTCTGTTCTTTGTCCGTTCTTTTCAGGCTGTCGATGCTGAAATTATAAACATTATCTTCGGTTTGCTCGCCCCATCTTATTTTTAATTTCTGCTCGTTTAATTTTGCCGAAACAATTTTTTCGACATCCTCGTCATTAATTACATCTGCCAAAACAATGCTGCCTTGCAAACTGCACAGATATTTACTGTCTTCGGTTGATTTCATTCCGCCGTTCACATAAGAGAAAGATTGTTTTATTGTCTGAAATTCAAACTCAAAAACTTTTAGGTCTTTTGGTACGTTTTCCAGTTTATACAAATTAAAAAACGCATGATAAATTTTCCCGGACTGAAGTTTTTTATCAGGAACAAATTCTATTGTCCTTTCATTAAGCCAAACGGCTTTTCCTTTTATTGAGGGTTTGAACTCGAACAATTCAATTCCGGATAAATCCTTTTTACCCGAATTATAAACCGAGTTTGAAGACAACACAATCCTGATGCCGCTCTCTACCGAAATTACTTCGGATGTGTATGCCGAAATATAGTCTTCAATACCCTGAGCATATTGTTTTGCTCTTTTTGTTTGCTGATCACAATTTGTAAGTGTAAACAAAAACATTAGTGTTATCACACTCTGAAAATAAAGCTTTAGAATTTTCATAGGAATATTTTTTTTAGACGGGTTAATAATGAACAACAAAAGTAATAAAAAAGATAATCGTTTACGGTTTGAAATTGGAAATCCATCCACCCGTACGGGCGGACAAGTTTAGAAATTGGGAATCCATACATTCATACGGACCCATCCATACGGACCCATGCGCGCTAATGAAACGAAATGAATCCGTATGACTAAAAGAAATCCGTCCATACGGATTTGCTTCGCTTCATACGACTAAAAAGAGTCCGTATGGATGGATGGCTTTTCTCGATTCTCCATATTTCCTCTATTTCCCATATTCACCTATTCCCAAGCTAAAGTTTTGTGTTATTCTAATTGAGACAGCGCCATACTTCAGTATGGTGATTTGATTAATGAGTTTAGTCTAAAAAGCCTGTGTGACCTCTCCCTAACCCTCTCCTGCA
>CBDUSJ010000300.1:0-3968 GCA_965369845.1 uncultured bacterium
CCTCCGGTTTTTAATTGATAAAAATAAACTCCCGAATCAACAAAATTACCCGAATTATCTTTCCCATTCCAAACAACCGAATACTCGCCTATTGCTTGTTTTTCATTTACCAATGTTCGTACTTTCTGCCCTTGCATATCATAAATTTTCAAAACTACTTTGCAGGATACCGGTAACTGATAAGTGATTTCTGTTGTTCGGGAAAAAGGATTGGGATAATTATTTAACAGAGGTGAAAAAGGTTCAGCAGGAAGAATTGAAGATACCAGTGAAAGATTTTCTAAAACAGAAACATCATCACTCGACCAATTTGCCAGCGCTATATCAAAATCCGAATCTTCATTTATATCGGCACAAAAGACAGACACAGGACTGCTTCCGGTTTCATAAAAAAACATATCATCAAGAATGCCATTTCCATTATTTTGCAGAATTGACACACCCGCATTGTATGCTACAGCAACATCCATATCTTCGTCTAAATCCAAATCGGCACAAAAAACAGAGCGTAAATTATTTCCCGCGAAATAATTAATTGCATTTTCAAAAGTTCCATCACCAATATTTATAAGTATTGAAATACTTTCGGCATTTGCTACAATAATATCATAATTCAAGTCTCCGTTTATATCAGAGCAAAAGACTGAACAAGGACCAACTCCGGTTTCATAGTTAACCGCACTTTCAAAAGTCGCATCACCATTGTTTATTAAAACAGATATATCATTGCTGTTTTGATTTGCAGTAACAATGTCAAAATCAAGATCGCCATCCAGATCGGAGCAAAAAACAGAGCGAGGCCAAGCACCAACATCATAGCGATTATTAACATCAAATTCAAAAGTTCCGTCACCGTTATTTATCACGATAAACACGGCATTCCACGCTGCATCTGCCGCTGCTAAATCAATATCATTGTCTCCATCGAGATCAGCGCAAAAAATAGAATAATAATGATTTCCAAGGTCACCGGAATAAATCGGCTCCGCAAAAGTTCCATCACCGTTATTCATCCAGATAGCTATCTGATAATAGGCTGCAACAGCCAGATCTATATCCTGGTCATTATCCAGATCGGCACAATAAATCGACATCGGGTCGGCATTTGGCCCTATCGGATAATCGACTGCTGCCTGAAATGTTCCGTCGCCATTGTTTATTAATATAGACACACCTTCTCCTGTTGCTACAGCTAAATCCGAAAATGTATCTCCATCCACATCAGCACAAAAAACGGAGGAGGGACAAATTCCGGTCGCATAGTTGACAGGTGAAGCGAAAGGTATGGAATCTTTATTATTATTAGATTTAAAAGAACCGTTATGGCCGGAAAAATAATCTATAACTGTACCATAAGCAGACATAAAATAAAAGGCAAAATTACCGCTGCCAAAAGCAAATAACATTAATAAAATAGCGCCTTTTTTACTGAAAGAGAATTTGTTGGATTTTTTCATGATTTTTTATTTTTATAAAACGTACTCACATCAGGATTTTTCTCACCAAACATTTCGGTCAGTCCTTTAACAATTTCACTGTGTTCGGTATTTTTTTCTTCTTGTGTCTTAATATATTTATATGCTGCAAATAAAGTTGAAGGGCCAATCTCGGAAGCGAAATACCCAATGCCTTGATTCCATGCAAACATAGCAAATAGTTCGTCCAATTCGGCAATGGTAACGCCAATTGAGTATGCTTTTATTAGTTCTCTTGTTGCCTGTCTCATTCTGTTTGCCCCAACACCATTTGCCAACGAAAGCAACAAGCGGGTTTTCATGTCGATTGCCGGATTTTCCTGTCCCCAGATATAGTTCCAGAAATTTACCACGTTATCGGCAAGCTTTGGGTCGATAATATTAAAATTAACTATTGCCGTTGGTTTTAAAGGCATATCCATACCGCCCGGATAATTGGGTTCGGCTTTTGAGGTGCGGTAAAAATATACCCGGTATTCTGTTTCGGATACTTTATCGGTTTGGTATTCATAACCTAATTCTGTCAGAGCAGAATATAAGGGAATAGGTTCAAAACTTTGAATTACACATAAACCTTTTCCTACATCTAAACTTTTGGCTTTATTAATTATTGAAGGTAAAAAATTCCCTTTTAATTTTCGAACATCTTTTATTTCGAAAGTTTTTATTAAATTTTCCCAATTTTTCATATTATAATTATTTTAAGATTAATGAACGAATTATTATTAGCAATAATACGAATAAAATAAATTCCGTCTTTTAAATTATTATGTGTGAATTTTTCTGAATTGTGCCCTGCTGTATATTTTTGTTGCAGATTTGTTCAACTTATACACCCAAAGTATTAAAAATGGAAATTTCAAAATTTTGCACCAAAGATAAGCTAAACTTAATATATACTGATTATTTTAAATGGTTGCTTTTTGGTGCTTAAATTAAATACAAACTTTATAAACGCACTAATTAAGGTTTAATGCATAATATTAATTGTTACTCCCCCGTAATACATTGTTCCATAAACAGGTGCATACATAAATGCAGCATCATCCAAATGTTTTTCATCCTGCAAATAATTAAAAATATTATTTACTCCAGTGTATAATTTGAAAATATTAAGACGTTTTGAAACTCTTGCATTAAAAAGTATAAAAGGGTCGGTTCTTTTAATTTTAGTCTGGTCGCCAATTGTTGGGTTAATATCTTCATTAAAATAATCGATATACATTTTCCCCTGGTAATTGCCTGTAACTGTAAAATTCCAGGTTTTCGTATTATATTCTAATTTTATGTTGGCTGTTGATGCAGGAAAGCGGGAAATAAATTTGCTGTCTTTTGCATATTTTGTCTCTTTCCATTCTTCTCTAATTTTATCATACTCACCCTGATTGAATGTAAAATCAACTCCCAAATCCAAATCCTTCAACAAATTAGTCATAATCGAAAATTCAATGCCTTGCACAAAAGCATTTCCAATATTTTTCCATTGATAATCATACCCTAATGCAGCAATCGAAGGATCGGCTTCAGTATAATCAATTTTATTTTTCAGATTTGTTCTGAAAATATTTGCGTTAAGCCGGATTTTACTTCCGTAATAATCGGCAGACAGATTATAGCTTACAGATGTTTCGGGTTTTAAGTCGGATGATTTCCAGATACGTGGCGAACCGCTGCATAAATGAAGGTCTTCCGAAAATCCGTATGGTGCACGAAATCCCGTTCCAGCGCTTGTCCTTATTGTTACCCTTTCGGAAATATCATATTTTAAAACTATTCGCGGATTTACACTATTTTGGTCAAACTCGGTTTTAGGGAAAAAAGTAGTATCAAAAATTTGTTTGTCAGCTAAATATTCTTCTTCAGAATGGTGCATATCAAATCTTACACCGGGAACAACTGTAAATTTTTCTGTAACCGACCATTCGTCCTGAACAAAAACACCAAATTCTTTTGCCGATTTATGACTTGTTGATTTGTATGATTCTCCTACCCATTCACTCAAAGTATCAACAACAACATACATCCCCGACTCTTCCAATTTATCAAAAAGGCCCTGAACTCCAAAGAGTAAATGATGGTTTTCTAAATTTAATCCGTAAGTTAGAGTTGCAGTTACTGAATTTTCATCAGCAAGATAAGGACGCATATTTCTTAAATCAGGCACGCTGTCGTTATGAGTGTCCATATAATCACTCAAATACGAATCGTTTGTGGCATTTCTGTTATGATTGATATAGGCCACTGAAAAATTTATTTCCGAATTGTCTTTTATTTTTTTATTGTAATAAAGTTGTGAAACATACCTGTTGGTTGTGATATTTTCCGTTCCGTCAGTAAATGGATTTTTATAATAATCATCGTCAATTATTCCGCCTTGCCGTGTTTCAAATAAATAATTCCCTCTTAAAACAAGCTTATCATTTTTTGAAAAGATATCATTTACAAATAATCCAAAGCCGGCATTATTAAGATTTGTTTCAACTCTATCGGAAA
>CBDUSJ010000301.1:0-3966 GCA_965369845.1 uncultured bacterium
ACAATGGTGAAATGGAGATGGATTCGGATTTTTGAACACTTGAGTTTAGGGTTAAGAGTTGAATGGTTAAAGAGTTGAAAAGTTGAAGGGTTGAAAGGTTGAAGGGTTAAAAGGTTAAAAGGTTAAAAGGTTGCAGATTACCGATTATCCCACTCATTCTCTCACCCACTCAACTCGTAAACTCTTCAAACCTTGGCGCTATGTAATTTTTATAAAGAAATATTATTTTGCCAAAAGTATCAACTAATAAATGAAAAATCAGAAGGCTTAAACTCTCTCTTAAAGTGGTACACTTTTAATGATAATTGGTGGTACACTTTTGATGATAATTAACATCAGGACTTTATAATTGATGAAAATTTATCAAATCAATATTGTTTTTAACTAATATTTCTTTCCATTGATTTTTCATCCAGAAATTAAATTCTTTCTTCCTATTTAAATACGAACCATTTCGGTCTTCGGTTCCCGGATGTGTCATTATTTCAAGAACTTGCTTTCTTTTAAAACTTTTTTCAAGCGCATCGCCGAAAGAGGATAAATTATATAGTGAATTAACGGAAAAATATGGGATAAGGCCGTCGGTAGTAATAAAATTCCGAAGACTATGATTAGAAAAAAGCGTGAATGTTTTCAGTGTTTTCATTCTATTATTCGGCCATGTTGTAGGCATACAGTTTCTAATCCGTTTTATTCCATGCTTTTTCAGTAATTTAAGGATGACCCTTGAAAAAAAAGGATATTGATGAATATGCTGGTGACTGTCGGCATGTGAGATTAAAATTCCTGATTCTTTTAATCGTTTGACCTGATTTGAAATTTCCGTTTCAATTTCAATAATTTTAATTCTTCCTGTTAAAAATCTGTAATATAATTCGGATGATTTATAAAATAAACCCTCATTATTTATAAGCGTTCCGACTTTGGATTTTTTGCTAAGGGGTTCTCCTGAAATCAGGTTTAAATGCAGGCCAACCGAAATATTTTTATTCCCGTTTATTTTTTTAAGGTCGGATGATTTCACATAATTTGCCAAAATAGTAGTGCTGGATATTTTTTGATTTTCGATAAGTTGCAGTATTCCTTCCACTGCATCATCATCGTATCCAAAATCATCTGCATTAATTATTAACTTTTTATTCATTATCTGCCGGGTTTTTCGCTTGTTTCACGTATCGAAAACGGGCTGTGATTTCCACGTGAAAAATAATTGTATATGCCAATTTCAGCTATTAGTCCGAAACTAATAAGCAACAACCCGATTATCATCAAAAATATTGAAAAGAGAAATTCGGCAAGGAAATCTACTTTTATATTAAAATGAAAGAAAAGCGACCCTATCAATAAATATATTGTTGGGATTAATCCAAGCAGGAACATAATGCCGCCGGTAACGCCAAATAGCCTGAATGGTTTGTTCATATAAGAAATTGTAAATTTTAAAAATAGCAGGTCAACAATTACAAGGAATATTTTTTTAAGATTATAACTGCTGTTCCCTGCTTTTCTTTTCCTTATTTCAATTGGTATTTCTGTGTACCTTACTCCTTTTCTGGCAATTATTGCTCCCAGGAAACGGTGAGTATCACCCAGCATATTTGTGTTTTCGAGCAGATATCTGCGGTAAGCCCTGAAAGTGCCGCCAAAATAAGACATCTTCACACCTGAAATTCCACATATAACCGAGTGGGCAAAACGAGAAAGATTTCTTTGTATCCATCCTTCGGGGCGACGGGCTTTGCCGCCTCCTACCATATCATATCCCTCTTCAATTTTTTTCATAAATTCCGGGATATATTTCGGATTGTGCTGAAGATCGCCATCCATGAAAATAATAATATTTCCTATAGATTTTTCAAAACCCGCCCTCAAGCCTATTGTCTGTCCGTAATTGCCTGCAAGGTCTATACCGTGAAGGTGTTCGTCATTTTCAGTTAATTCTTTAATAACATCCCACGTTTTATCGGCGCTGCCATCGTTTACAAAAATCACCTCATAATCATACGGCATTGTTTTCATTACCTCGCTGATTTCTTTTGCAAGCTCGGCAACGTTTGCTTCTTCGTTGTACATTGGGGCAATTATGGAAATGAAATTATTCATTTTTTGATAAATTAATTATTTTTATAAGGTTTAATTTCCTGCCATCTTCAACATTTGGATACTGATAGAAAATTTTATATTTCAATCCGATATTTGTTATTTCGTCAAGCCCGCCATCGTCAACAATATAAAAAATATTGGATTTTGGGTTTTTGTGTTCCTGTCTTACAATGTCATTCTTGTGTACGGAAATATAAAATGATGCGCCATATTGCAACATCGGAGCTTTGTAATAATATAGTTTTTCATCTTTTGTAATCTCCGCTATTTTCACGGCATCATTTTCATATCTTTCATATTGCGGCGCTCTCTGTGGCCAGATAAACCAATCGAACCCGATCCTTGTTACAATCAAAATTAAAGAAAAAATAATTATTCTCTGTCGCCGTAGTTTAAAAAGAAGGAATGTTAACATTGCTGCGATAATAAACAGAAAAATACTTTTTAGCCACACATCCGGGAATACGCTAAATTTTTCGATAAACGGAATTGTTAACATCCCCACAGTAAGTAAAACTGAAGCAACAATCAAAATACCATGAAAAATTTTTACCGGAACTTTTTTCCTTTCGAGGCTTATCTTGAAAAAATACAAATAAACTGTAAAAAGCAATGGCATCAGCATCATAATATATTTCGGATAAACATCAGGCGATGTCCAGTACAGGATTATATTAAAGAGAAAAACCAAAAGGTTGAACTTAAGAAATTGATTGTTCCAAACTGTTTTCCAGAATCTCTTTTGAAAAGTAAAAATAATGAGGAATGACCAGGGCGCATAATGATAGGTCATTTCCACTGGAAATTCAAAAAGGTGTTTTACGGTGTTCCACCATCCCTGTTCCACAACAGTTCTTTGTGTTGTTTCATGCCATAGTTTTGTAAACACGTTTTCGAGTGAATTGTTGAAGTGGTAAATCAGGTAATAGCTTCCGACAATCAGAATAAAAATTAACCCTCCCGTAACATGCGCCAATGAAAATAATTTTTTGAATTTCCTCTCGGATAAAAACAGCACAAGAAGTGTGATGCCCTGGAATACCATTGCCGGAAGCCCTTTCAGCATAAAGGCAATAGCAGCAAAAACATACGAGATAATAAAAAGTTGGTAATATTTTTTCTTTTGATAAAAATAAAAGATAAACATCATCCCGGTGTAAACCATCCACGAAAAAGTAATATCGATGTATCCGAAAAATGATTCCCAGAATAGTATCCTGCCCGATGTAACAAAAACAAATGCCGTAAGCGCTCCGAAAGCTGTTCCGAACTGTTTTTTAACAAAAAAGAAAATAGTAAGTCCGAAACCAAACAAGGAAATAACAGTTGGAAGCCGAAGCACAAATTCACTAATTCCGAAATTTTTAAAAAAGAAAACAAGTATCCAGTTAAAAAGCGGAGGTTTGTTATAATAGAATTCCCCGTTAATTGTTGGTGTAATGAAATTATCGGAAAGTATCATTTCGACAGCAACCAGCGCCCGTGTTGCTTCATCGACGCCGAGAAAAATATTAACTAACCCAAGATTGATCAGGAGGGCAGGAAAAAGAAGTAAAATCCCAAAAATGTAAATTATATGAGGGTTCCTTTTCAGATAATTGAACATGCTTTTTAATTCTTTTTAAATACAAATTTACTATATCCTCCTGAAATGAAAAAATAATTCCAATGTTTCTACCATAATGCTATTCCTATCGGGATTATTTTTATAAAATTAAAATCGCAGAGCGATGAAATTACGGTTGTATATATTAATCGAAAAGTTACCGGTTAGAAGGTTGAGTCCACTCCGAAAATACATTTATTTGAAATTTCCGGGTAGAGCGGCTCGTTACCTCACCGCTCCCCCACAGACCCGGACGA
>CBDUSJ010000302.1:0-3949 GCA_965369845.1 uncultured bacterium
AAAACATAAATATACTGGCCTAATATTCCTTTGGCAAAAAATGCTCCGTCTTCTTTAACTCTCCAGAAATGGGTATAAGGATAATTCTGCGAATCCCGCGAATCATTTATTATTGATGTTGATTGAATAACCCATTTTTCCGGCACAATTTGCCTGCCGTTCCAACTGCCCTTGTTCAGGTACAGCCTCCCGAATTTTGCAAAATCCCTGGCGCGTGCATTTATACAGCAAAAGGCTTTGATTTGCTTGTGTTTTTTGCTGTCGATGTTCCAACTTGCGTCATATTCCATTCCGAGATGAAACCATATTTTCTCCTCCAGATATTTATTCAACTGTTTGCCTGTCGATATTTCGATTGCCTTGGCAAGTAACAATGCGTTTACACTTACATAATCATAATTAATGCCGGGCGGTTCTTTGATTTTTAATTTTTTAATATATTTATTTAGATTTTTACCGTAATAATATTTTGACATATCAGCAAAAGGATTTGTGTAGCCTTCATTGAATTTTATACCAGAACGCATATTTAACAGGTCTTCAATTCTTATCTTTTGAAAATTTTTATCATTCGTTAATAATTCAGGTAAAAAATCCGTTACAGGCTGTTCGGTACTTTTAATAAAACCTTCATTGATGGCTATTCCCGTAAGCGCCGAAATATAAGCCTTCGACATGGAAAATGAGGGTAGGATGCTTGAATCGGAATAATTGAAGAAATATTTTTCATAAAGCATTGTATCGTTCCTGATTATCAGAAAAGCTACTGTTTTATGTTTTTTCAGAAAGGTGTCAAAATCAGTAATATTTTCTTTTTCAATAAAATTATCCGGAATCTGAATATTTATATTTTTTTTGCTTTTTTCAAACTGAAACGGTTCACCGGATTTATTAACAGGAACAGAGGGGAATTTTTTATAATCGTTTATATCTGCAAAATTCCAGTAAAAAAATTTTCCGACATGACACGAAGTTAACACGACAAATAATACTATAAAAAGAAAAAAAACAATAATCCTGATATTCACACACATTTGTGTTTTTTTAATAATTTTGATAAAAGTAGTAAAAAATATTAATTATTTTGCAAAACAATTTTTTCATCCGTCTGATTAATGAAAATTACAATCGATAATACCGCTGGCTTTTGTTTCGGTGTTGAACGAACCATCAAGCTTGCAGAAGATGAATTAGAAAAATCCGGTTCGTTATATTGCCTCGGCCAGATCGTGCACAATGAAGGAGAGGAGGAAAGACTAAAAAAATCGGGGCTAATTATAATTGACCATAAAAAATTAAGAGAACTGAAAAATACAAAAGTTCTTATCCGCGCTCACGGCGAGCCGCCAGAGACCTACCGGAATGCAAAAGAAAATAATATTGAACTTATCGAAGGAACCTGTCCGGTAGTTTTAAAGCTTCAGGAAAACATCAGAAAAACTTTTGAGAATAATCTTAATAACGACGGACAAATTTTGATATATGGAAAAAAAGATCATCCCGAGGTGATTGGATTGTCGGGGCAAACAGAATATAAAGCAATAGTTGTGGAAAATGAAAACGACCTCGGTAAAATAGAGTTTTCAAGACCAGTATTTTTATTTGCTCAGACGACAAAAAGCAGAGAAGTATTTGAAAAAATTTCGCATAAGATTGAATCGGGTATAAAAAAACCAGTGATTTTCGAATCGAATAATACGATTTGCCGGCATGTGATAAAAAGAGATGAGACACTGAAATTATTTGCTTCTCAAAATGATGTTGTGATTTTTGTCGGCGGCAAACACAGTTCAAACGGAAAATATCTGTTCGGGGTCTGCAAATCGGTAAATAAAAATTCTTATTGTATTTCAGAAAAAAACGAAATAGATTTTAAATGGTTTTATGAATGTGGCTCGGTAGGAATATCCGGGGCCACTTCAACTCCTGAACGACAATTGAAAAAAATTGAAGAATTTATTTCAGGAAATCAGTAAGCAGTAGGCAGCCGGCAGTCAGTAAGCAGTCGGCAGTGGGAAGTAGGCAAGTATGTAGTAACCAGCAACAAGCAACCAGTAACAAAATGTATCTTAAAAATCTGAATCTACATAATTTTAAAAATTACTCTGAAGCGAGGTTTGTTTTTTCACCCAGGATCAATTGCTTTATTGGCGATAATGCTACCGGAAAAACAAATATTCTTGACGCTATTTATTATCTGTCGTTTTGTAAAAGTTATTTTAACAACATCGATTCGCTGAACATCAAACACGGAGAAGATTATTTTTCTGTTTTGGGAAAATACCGGATCAATGGAGAAAAGACGGATACAATTCATTGCATTCAAAAACGCAACCAAAAGAAGAAATTTAAACTGAACGAAAAAAAATATGAACGGTTGGCTGATCATATCGGCCTTTACCCGCTTGTAATGATCTCGCCCTACGACAGAGACCTCATTAACGAAGGTAGCGATATTCGCCGTAAGTTTATTGATAGCGTTATTTCGCAGTTCGACAAAATATATCTCGACGACCTTATCAGTTACAATAAAGCGCTGGCACAGCGGAATGCTCTTCTCAAAGCTTTCGCCGAAAAAAAATATTTCGATTTGGCGTCACTTGAAATCTGGGACAGATCTCTGGCAAGCCTGTCGAAAAAGATCTATCCGAAAAGAAAGGAATTTCTCGAAAATTATATTCCGATATTCAAAAAAATTTTTGAGTTTATATCGGATGGCCGGGAAAACGTTAATATTATTTATAATTCACGACTTAGTAAAAATGAAGCTGATGAACTTCTGGCTTTATCGCTTGAAAAAGACAGGTTGCTGAAATATACAACTACAGGCATTCATAAAGATGACCTTATTTTTTCAATTGACGATTTTCCTGTTAAAACATTCGGGTCGCAGGGACAGCAAAAATCATTTGTCATAGCTGTCAGGCTTGCTCAATTTGAATATATTAAAAAACTTAAAGGCTTTAAACCGGTTATTCTGCTGGATGATATTTTCGACAAACTTGATAACAAAAGGGTGGAACAGCTTATTAAACTTACAGGTGAAAACAGTTTTGGCCAGGTATTTATCACAGATACCCAAAAGGAAAGAATTGAAAAACTTTTTAATAAAACTAACATTGACCATAAAATTTTTAAAATAAAAAACGGCCGGGCTTTTGAAATAGATAATTCAGAAAATAAACAAAAACCGAAACAAAATGACTATAAAAAAGTCGAATGAACAAACTATTGGCGAGGCTTTCAATGAACTATTAAAAACCTATAGGCTCGAAAGCAAGTTCAGCGAAGCTAAAATGATAAGTTCGTGGGAAAAAATTGTTGGTAAAATGATTGCTCAACACACCATAAATCTTTCTGTTAAAAAGAGGGTCTTATTTGTAAATGTTGATTCGGCGGCTTTACGAAACGAGCTTAACTATGCACGTGAAAAAATTAAAAAAGCCTTAAATAAAGAAGCAGGGGAGGAACTTATTGATGAGGTTGTTCTGGCGTAAATGGTTGGATGGTTAAATGGTTAAATTGTTAGATTGTTAAATTGTTGGATGTCGGAGCGAAGCGGAGATCCCGATAGCGAAGCGTATCGGGAGTTAAATTGTTAGATGGTTGGATTGTTTAATAATATTTACAATTTTTACAATTGAGACAGCATCATACTTCAGTATGGTGATTTGATTAACAAAACCATTTCAAATTATTTGACTTTAGTCAACTTCCCATAACTTTACGACTATGCCCTAAATCTCATCTATCACCGCAAAAGCGAGACTTTGCAACGCTCAGTGGAGAGGGCTTTATCCGAAATGGTTTTCTCCACTTCTCCAAATTGGAGAAGGGGCAGGGGGATGATGTTAAAAATATTTCCTGTTTTTGCTCCTGATATTTTTTTAAATCACAAATACAGACTTCCTGACACTATAAATGATTATCAATCTGTTATAGGTTTTTA
>CBDUSJ010000303.1:0-3940 GCA_965369845.1 uncultured bacterium
CAACTCCTTTTTTTAAATTATTTTTCTTACAGTATTCCAAAGCCTTTCTTATTCTTTTTATAGCTTCATAATATCTTTTATTTCTATCTAATAAATTTGTTAATCCATTAAAAACATTTTTTTCATGAAAATGAAGATTTAGTTTTTCAGATAAATGTATTGACTTTTTAAAATAATTGAAAGATTTAACAGAATCTATAAATGAATAATCGGAAACAAGTCGGTTGAAGGTTTCTACTTTTTCTTCTTTTTCTATCTTTATTAAAATGTTTTCAAGGCTGTCAATTCTTTGTGTTCTTAAACTTTTTTGCGAAAACGAACTAAAATTATTGAATGTGAAAAAAAAGATAAAAATATAGCATAGTATTATTTGTTGTTTCATGGTGCTTATATTTAAACTATTGGGATTTACATAGAATTTTTTTTATTGGGATTTCAACTGGACAAATTTAAAAAGAAATTCTTATTAACAACCGAAGAATAAATTGGAATGTTAAGAAATGAGATGAATTCCGGAATTCACGAAAACAAGCAATGATCAAAAAAGATTCGCAAAAACATTTGAATTATTTGGGGAAATTGTTAAATTGTTACATTGTTATATTGTTACATTGTTACATTGTTACATTGTTATACTGTTACATTGTTGTGGCTTAACAATTTAGCAATTTAACCCTGAAGACAGGCATTCAACTATTTATACAGTTTTTCTTAAACTGTGAACGATTACCAAAAAACTTTTACCTGATAATTATTTTTTCCACCACAGCGGATGATCCGGTTTGCAGTTTTGCGAAATACACACCTGCGGGTAAATATTTAAAGTCGAAACTACGAGTGTAAATATCTTTACCGGTTTGAATTTTTTCAGTAAAAATAATATCACTACCTGAATTAAGAATATTCAGAGTACAGTTCTTGTTTTGAACATTATACATTTTAATGGTGAATTCACCTCCGGAAGGATTTGGAAGTATCTCAATTTCCGATTTGTTATTTTCGGGAATGTCTATACCGATTAATGGATCGAGAGTAATATTTACATCATCGGAATCGGAAGCAGAACATGGATCTAAGGGAGCTGCCGTCAGAGTAAGTTTTACTGAACCGTTTGCGATGTCACCCTCGCCGGGAGTATAAATCGTCTGCAGTTCCGATGTGTCGGCAAAAAAACCATCACCGGCGGTTGTCCACGCCACTGCCTCATAATTTTCAGCATGGCCGCATGTTGTATAAGTTGTAAATGAATTAATTGTGGTATCATCACCTGCATCTACCAGAGGTAGTTTTGTAAAACCCAGTATCATATCATCGGTAGAAACCATTCCCTGACCATATCCCTGAGCAGTAAGTGTAAGTATAGCCTGGCCGTTTTCGATATCCTGCGCGCCGTGCATGTAATAAGTTACAAGATTAAATGGAGTAGCAAACATGCCATCACCCGATGAACTCCATTGCCATGATTTTCCATAATTGACACTACCGTCGGTTGTAAACAAGGTGTTTTGGCAGACAATATCATCAGGTCCCGCAAAAACCTCCGGGGGCTGAAGCGGAGCAAAATCAAATGAAATAATGCGGGTTCTCCATCCGCCATGATGATATTCATTCGTGAACCAGAATGTTGTATCATCAGCCGGATCGACACTAATACAGCTATAATCTCCCCAACGGCTTATACCTGATTGTGATGTTGTACCACTCACTACCTCAATTTCTTCATAGTTCATTTCACCTGGAGGCGCGTCAGGGCTACGTCCCGTGTATCGGATTGAAGGAAATACTGAATTTGAAGAAACCGAATAACCGAGAGCTATTTTCCCGTCCGCATTCATGACAATGCTCCCCATCCATCGGTTTAATCCGTCATTTGGCGCATATACACCTTGCTGATAAATAAACCAGTTATCCTCCTCGAGTCGTAATTCATACCATTTAATTCCTGCCCGGCCACTTACATTAACTGTGTGATTTGCAAGCATCACCTGGTAATCTCCAAAATTACGGTAAGCAAGTCTAAACATTAGCATCTGTGATAAAACATCAAGCTTCTGACTTGTGTTGGGCTGGGGAATGCCATCGAAATTGGGATTGAAGTATCCGGGATTTAAGGAAACGCCAAGAGAATATGTTGAATTTGAAGTATTTTCCCAGTCAACACTAAACTCAAATATTTCAAGTTGTTTACTCCCAAATATATTTACAGTGGCAATAAAATTCGGGCTTCCTGCCGGCGGCGCCTGGCCATCTACATCTGATGGCTGCAAACTGAATTTATCTGGGTACGGCCCGAAAAAAACCATTTGAGCATCTTCATCGCCAACCAGCATTTTTTCACGTTCGAATGCTGCAATTCCGGCGCCTGCAAAACCATTGTCGAAGAAATTAAATGTGACATAATATCCGTCGGGCCATACGCCTAATTTCGGATAATCGTTGAACTGATCAAATTCGAAAGCATACCTGTAATAAGCTCCGAGAGGATCTCCGCTTTCCGACACTGCAACTAATTGATAATACTTTCCGTTTGAGGTGTAAATAGCAAACTGTGAAGCTATCCATCTGTCGGCAAGCTCATCGTATAAAACAATCGGGTCGCCGTCGTTTGTGCCTGTCCATGCTCCTATAAATCCTTGCCACAAAGTGCTGTTATCCACAGGACCGTAAAGTTTATTTCCATCTTTATCCCAAATTGCAAATGAGAGGTTTATCATCTGAAAATAATGATCCGGCCCTACATCTCCATCTGTATCCGGTGGGTAAACACTGTTGACATTCCCTACACCTTTAATATTAATTTTCGGGCCTCGTGATGTTGAGTTTCCTTTTTGTTGTTGAAGATAGTTGTAAAGTTCAGGATTAGTATTTTCACCCTCGTTCAACCCGAATTTCACTGATTCATTTCCAATTTCTCCATTTTTCCATGCACGTTTTCGTTCTCCGGGCATAATGATCTTCATGTCTCTCAAAGGAGGTGTTTTGTCAAAATAATCAGCCTTTTTTACAATTGTCGGACTGAACTGTTGTTTTTGTGAAAATAGTGTTCCCGACAGTAATGTGAACATTAGAATTAATAGAAAGTGATTTTTCATTTTTATTAGTTTACAAAAAATTATCAAACAGCTACAAAAATAATAAAATATTCAACATCTTTAAGAAATCGGTTTAAAAATTATTGAGTCTGAAATAAAAAGCCGCGAATGCGCAAATTTATAATTTAACATTACTGATTATTATTAGTTTACTATTTACAAAATATCATTATTCACCTTTTTAGACTTGACTCATCAATCTTTCTAAGCCGGAATTCAAAAGTGGATTTTATTCTGTTTTTCATCATATACAATCCAAGATAATACGGCACAAGCACGGCAAGTGAAATAATACCCGAAAGCCCCTCCCTGCCGGTAACTTCCAGTGCGACTATCAGGGCAATTATCAACAGAACAAAGGGAATTAAATAGCTGAACAGCACAGCCTTCATACCCAGTGATTTTTCCATCATTACCAAAACCTGTTCGCCTACTTTATAACTTTTGAAGTTTTTGTCGTTTACTTCAACGATTTTCTCCTGTTTATCAGAGGCATTGCAAAAGCTTTTCGCATGACATGTTGCACAGGCTGATTCAGATTCTATTCTGACCAATATTTTTTCCCTATCGATTTCGCAGATAGCGCCTTTGTGAGATATGCTGTTTTTTGCTGAATTCATTTAACAGAAAATTACAAGTACAAAAACTAAAATATTTATTAGCAAAGTTAGTAATTATTTAGTTCAAATCTTTGTAACCGTTCACAGTTTGGAATTGGAAAATAGAAATTGGAAAAAATATAAACTTTCAAAGCTTTAAAAACTTTAGAAGTTTTTTGTTGTTCAGGCAATAGTCAAACTTATTTTACTACCGTCATCTTTCTCGTATCAGTAGTTACTCCGTTAAGT
>CBDUSJ010000304.1:0-3922 GCA_965369845.1 uncultured bacterium
TATGACTAAAAGGAATCCGTACGACTGAAAGAAGTCCGTATGGATGGATGGACTTCGTGTCGCTTCCTTTGGTCGTACGGGCTTGCTTCGCAAGTTTCGTTTGACCATGCCTGAATAACGTTGACCGTTTTTATCCTCTTAACTGATTCAAATAAAGTTGAATGGTGTTTTCTAAACCAAAATACAGGGCATCGCAAATAAGAGCATGCCCGATTGAAACTTCCAGAAGACCCTCAACATTTTGTGCAAAAAATTTAAGGTTGTACAAATTCAAATCATGGCCGGCATTTAATCCCAGTCCGGCTTGTAATGCGACTTTTGCTGCTTTAGTAAATGGTTTTATTGCATCAAGTTTATTTTCAGGAAATAATTTTGCATAACTTTCAGTATATAACTCCACCCGGTCGGCGCCCGTTTTAGCTGCATTTTCAATCATCTTTGAGTCAGTTTCAATAAAAATGGAAGTGCGTATTCCGTTTGATTTTAACTCTGCAATAACCTCCTTCAGAAAATTTTCATTCTTCACAGTGTTCCATCCGGCATTTGATGTGAGTACTCCCGGAGGGTCAGGGACAAGAGTAGCCTGGGCAGGTTTTACTTTAGTTACAAGTTCGAGAAATTCCTTAGAGGGATAACCTTCGATATTAAATTCAGTAGTTACAACAGGTTGCAGCTCAAGAACATCCTGGTATCGAATATGCCTCTCATCAGGGCGTGGATGCACGGTTATTCCTTGCGCTCCGAAGCGTTCACAGTCTTTAGCTGCTTTTACAACATCAGGCAGATTAGCTCCCCTGGCATTTCTTAATGTTGCAATTTTATTAATATTTACACTTAATCTTGTCATTGTTTTAGTTTTTATGCAAAGTTAATATTTACTATGTTTGCAAATCATAATTTCAATAAAAATTACTATGAGATCGGTTATTCAAAGAGTTACTGAAGCCTCGGTTGAGATCAATGGAACGATTAAAGGAAAAATTGGCAATGGACTTCTTATCCTTCTCGGGATAGAAGAATCGGATAATGATGATGATATTAAATGGCTTTGCGGAAAAATTTCGAGATTAAGAATATTTAATGATAATGAAGGTGTGATGAATCTTTCCGTTGCTGATATTAGCGGCGAAACACTTGTCATTAGCCAGTTTACTTTACATGCTTCAACAAAAAAGGGTAATCGTCCGTCATATATCAGGGCGGCCAAACCGGAAATAGCTATCCCGCTTTATAATAAGTTTATTTTGCAATTGGAGGCAGTCTTGGGTAAACCGGTTGAATCAGGTGATTTCGGAGCGTATATGAAAGTTTCGCTACTTAACGATGGACCGGTAACAATAATTATCGACACCAAAAACAAGGAATAAAAACAATATTGAAAGTTAGAAATTAGAAATCCATCCACCCGTACGGGCGGACAAGTTTAGAAATTGGAAATTACAGTTTTCTTTACTGAACAATTCCTTCCTGGCTCAGCAACGACCAGCCCAACAGCCAGTTGTAATTTTTAAAAGCTCCCTGATAAGGAACGTTTTCAAACCACGGGTCTTCGGGAGTAGCAACAGGGCCTTCAAATTCTTCGGAAGGAAAAAGAAAATAATTATGATCTTCTATAACAAAACCGGGATCTTTTATCTGATTTTCACCTTCATAAAAATAGCTGTATAAAGCCTGTAACTGTTCATTGCCTGGGTTTTCACCGGTAACCGAAAAAATTGACTCAGGAGTATCGAAAGCCACAGAAAAGAAAGTATTATTTTCTATTTTTAGTTTCTGTTGTTGCCACTGGTTGAAGCTGCTATTTCCCTGAGAATTGTATTCAAATCGTATTCCCCATTGTTGTTTTATAAAAATTGAGTTTTTAAAAATGCCTGCTGCATTGCTGCTAAAGCTAAGCAAACCGGCGGCTCCTTCAGCGCCACGGCCAACAGCGGTCAAATTGTATATTTCAGGAAATGTATAAGGTTTCATTGAAGGATGGTCGGGGCTTCCGTCGAGCTCGGCAATAAGGTTTCCCCACTCAAAATTCTGAATAGCCAGCCAGAATTGTCCTTTTCCACAGTAGCCCATATCAAAATCAAAAGCATCATCACCGCAAAAAGCAACAGTTAGATACCTGCAGTTAACCGTACCGCCAAAAAATTCCACACCGTCATCTGCATTAGAAATTATCTCAACATGGTCAATAATAGTTCCACTGCCTACGCCTCCAAGTGTCAGTCCGTTTATTTCGTTGCCTTCGCCAAGGTTAGTGCCGCCATGCCTGATTGAGACATATTGCAAAATACCGGAATCATCATCAGGATTATCCCCACCGAAAACGCCTCTCGGTTCACTTATCGGTATTCCTTCGATGAATGCTTCATTCCCGGTTTTATTCAGCGGGGCATTACCCAGCAAGATCAAACCTCCCCAAAGGCCACGTGATTCAATCGGAATACTACCCTGAAGGTCGTCGCCTTCGACAGTAAAAATAATAGGGTTTTCAGGCGTTCCTTGTGCAACTATTCTTCCTCCGCGGGCAACAATCAAAGCGCTGGCTTTATCGGCCTGCCCGGTCTTAGCTCGAATAACCGCGCCAGGCTCGATAGTGAGCGTCTGGCCATCATTGACAAAAACCAAACCTTCAATAACATATTTCTTATTGCTGTGCCATGTTACATTTCCCGTGCCGCTGCCATCGTCGGTAATGGTTATTTCACTTTCCGTTTCATAATCGCTTTTACGGCACGACTGCACCAATATCAGTGTAACGATTATTAAAACAAATGCCGGAAGATTAAAAATTTTTACCATATACTGTAATAAAGATTCAGATAAATATAAGCAAGATTTTGTTCATTTTTAGCATAAGGATACCAGTCCTGGTAATTTAACGCAATTCTGATATTCGGAATTGGCCGGTATTGCACGCCGGCAATAATAGCACTTCCGTCCATTGCAATGTCCCATGGAACATCTTCATCAGATAATATATTGGACGAAACTATGTCGTAACGTCCGAAAATCTGGAAGTGGGAATTTATGTTGTAAGAAATGTAGGTGGAGAAAGCCCTGCGGTTATGATTTTCATAAAACAAATAATTATATTTCAGGTCATATTCCACACCAAAAGTCAGTTTATCTTTTATTGTATAAGCAATAAAATTCATTATGGTAGTCTGGCTAAGCTGTTTATTTATCATATCAACATACACTCTTAAAATAAGTCCTTTGTATGGAAAAACCGAAATTCCCAGCCCACCCTTGTAAGAATTATCTGCCTGAAGTTTTGAATATCCTTCCCCGTTCATCAAAGTAAAATCCGCTTCGATATAATCGTTAAGGCAGTATTTCACCGATGCTCCGAGATCGGCGGAAGAACCGAGATTGTGCTCTTGAGCCACCATTTTATAAATATATCTGTGACCCCAAATTTTTTCCTGTACCTTGAACTGATAAAGTGTGATAATTCCAAAATCCACTGTTATCTTTTTGTTTTTATATCTGAGATAAGCATTTTTAAAATAAGCAAACCGTCGCAGAAGCGAGTATTGCGAAACATCATCAGGACTTCCGATATTAAGCAGTATTTTTGCTGAAAAATTTTCGCTTATGTCCATACTATAACCAAAATACGCGCGCCTTATCTCAAAAGCTGAGGGATTATTACCCTGGTTAATGCCTGTATGAAAATTTGAAAAAACAATTCCAATGGGTTTTCCGTTTTTGAAAAAACTATTTTTTTTCTCTTGCCCCAGGCATATTCCGTTAATAATAATTGAAGCAAACAATAAAACAGGTAATATATTTCTTCTCATAAATAAAAAAATTCTCTATGAGCTGCAAAAATAACTTAGGCTTTTAGAATAAAAAAATAAAATATACATGAGGTTAGTCTAAAAAGCCCATAATCTCGCAAAGCCGCCCCGATACAGTCCCC
>CBDUSJ010000305.1:0-3893 GCA_965369845.1 uncultured bacterium
TGCTATAGATATTGTTAGAGAAAAAAAAGATACTATTATGATGGGTTCGGGAGCAATTTTCAAATCCATGAACTCTACAATTACTATGAACCTTTCGGTAATTTTCAAACTGAAAGGAATAAATTTTACCATTAGCGGTGCATGTGCCAGCGGTTCACATGCTATGGGAATAGGATATTTTTTAATTAAACACGGTTTGCAAAATGCCATTATCTGCGGAGGCGCCCAAGAGTTAAACATTTATTCGATGGGAAGTTTCGACGCTTTGTCAGCATTTTCAATTCGCGAAAATGAGCCTGAAAAAGCTGCCCGCCCCTTTGATAAAACGCGTGATGGCCTTGTGCCCAGCGGAGGCGCTGCTTCGCTTATACTGGAAGATTATGAAACAGCAGTAAAACGTGGAGCTCCGATTCTTGCCGAAGTGATCGGTTACGGTTTTTCATGCGACGGTTCACATATCTCACAACCAAATGTTGACGGACCTATTCGGGCACTGAAAATGTCTTTGAAGGATGCAAACCTTTCACCCCGTGAAATTGATTATATCAACGCCCATGCTACATCTACGCCTATTGGCGATATGAATGAAGCGATTGCAATAAATGAGGTTTTCGGTAAATGTAAACCACCTGTCAGTTCAACTAAATCAATGACCGGGCACGAGATGTGGATGGGAGGCGCCAGCGAAATTATCTATTCTATTATTATGATGGAAAATTCATTTATTGCGCCAAACATAAATTTTTCCGAACCGGACGAACATTCTGCAAAATTAAATATCATTAACAAAACTACCGCTCATAATATTGATATATTTTTGTCAAACTCATTCGGTTTCGGCGGAACAAATTCGTCATTAATTATTAAAAAAATTAAGTAAAATAATTTGTAAAGATAAATGACTATAGAAAAAATTATTAACAACGTAAACAGCTTTTTAGTTGATGAATTTGAAATTGAAGAGGAGCTTATAAAACCTGAAGCTACCTGGAAAGAAATTGGTATCGACAGTCTCGATTTTGTTGATATTGTAGTTATTATTGATAAAAACTTTGGCCTGAAACTTAAAGGGGAAGAGATGGCTAACGTCCAATCATTACAGGGATTTTACGATTTTCTTTACGAGCGTTTAGAAAAAAATAATTAATTACTACTCTTTAATAACAAATTTTCCCGGGAGGATTAATGTCTTCATGGAAAGGTAAAACACGTGGCAATGTCCTTGGATATAAAATTTTTGTGCTGACTGTAAAATATTTCGGCCTTTCTCCTGCATATTTTCTTTTACGGTTTGTTGCTTTTTATTTTTTATTCTTTTCCAAAAAAAAATACCTGTTTTATTTCTACAATAAAATTCTCGCTTACAACAAGCTGAATTCCTGTTTAAAAATTTATAAAAATTATTACGTCTTTGGGCAGGTTTTAATAGATAAGATTGTTGTTTTATCAGGATTTAAAAAGAGTTTCACTATCGATTTTGATGGCGAACATTACCTTCGTCAGATGACAAACGGAGGGATACTTATCGGCGCCCACATCGGAAGTTGGGAAATAGCAGGGCAGTTGCTCCGCCGTCTCGAAAGCAGGGTTAACATCATAATGTACGACGAAGAGCATCAAAAAATTAAAAATTATCTCTCGGAGGTATTGCAAAAAAAGTCAGTAAAAATCATCCCGATAAAAGACGACCTGTCGCATGTGGTGCAAATCAAACAGGCTTTGGAAAAAAACGAACTTATCGTGATACACGGAGACCGCTTTCTTGAAAACAGCCGAAAAATTTCCTGCAATTTTCTTGGTCAGGAAGCATATTTTCCAACAGGGCCATTTTACCTTCCGCTTAAGTTTGATGTACCGGTAGCTTTTGTTTTTTCATTAAAGGAAAGCAAAAGACATTATCATTTTTATTCATCTCCACCAAAATATTACAAGCAGCCAAAAAGTATTAAAGAACGTAACGAACTTATCAGGAAAGTTATTCATGACTATGTTGCAGAACTGGAAAAAATGGTTGTGAAATACCCTGAACAATGGTTTAATTTTTATGATTTCTGGGGAATATCCAAAAAATAAAAAAATTAGGATTTTACTAATTTCAGCAAATCAGTGTAAAATCCCATATCCCGTGTATCCACTGGGACTTTCCTACATATTTTCTTTCCTGAAAAGAAAATTGCCGGAGGCTGAAATCAGCATTTTCGATATGATTTTAAATACCGGTGATGAACTAATTCGATTTATTAAAAAATTCCAACCGCATTTTACTGGTGTCTCGCTTCGAAATATCGATGATGTCGATTCATTTACACAACATGGATTTATTGATGAATACCGCAATCTGATAAACATCATCAAAGAAAATTCAAACAGCATAATTATAACCGGCGGTTCAGGATTTTCAATATTTCCTGAAAAATTATTTGAGATACTCCAACCTGATTATGGCATCTTTGGCGAGGGAGAGTTGAGCTTTTACAAGTTGATACGGGCTTTGACAAATAACCAGGACCCAACTTCAATCGAAAGACTTGTTTACGAAAAAGATGGGCAGATACTGAAAAACCCGGCTTCTGATTACACACCTTGCACCAGTCCGGATTTTAATCTTAAACTTCTCGACTACTATTGGCATCACAGCGGTATGCTGAATATCCAGACCAAAAGAGGGTGCCCCTTCAAATGTTCATATTGTACCTATCCCCTGATAGAAGGCAGTAAAGTAAGAACCCTCGATGCGGATAAAATTATCGATACTTTGTCGGAGCTTTATTTTGATAATAAAATTGATTACGTCTTTTTTACCGATTCTGTTTTTAACCTCAATAAAAATTTCAATTACGAACTTGCGGAAAAAATAATCCGGAATAAAATCAAGATCAAATGGGGAGCATATTTTACCATCAGCAATTTTGATGAAGAACTTCTGAAGATTTTGAAAACTGCAGGCCTCACTCATATCGAATTCGGGACAGAAGCGTTTTCTGATATAACCTTGCAATCGTACGGGAAACATTTTTCAGTTGCCGAAATAATTGAAAAATCGGCCCTCTGTAATAAAATCGGAATTAATTTTGCTCATTTCCTGATTCTCGGAGGATTAGGAGAAACTAAAAAATCGCTCACCGAAACATTCGAAAACTCAAAAAAAATAAATAACTCTGTGTTTTTTCCTTTTGTGGGAATGAGAATTTATCCGGGAACAAAATTGCATAAAGATGCAATTCAGGAAGGGGTAATTGAAAAAGATGACCCATTACTCGAGCCAAAATTTTATATTTCAAAAGATATAGAAATTTATAATCTGAAAGAGCGGGCAAAACAAACAGGAAAAAGATGGGTTTTCCCCAATGAAGACCTGAGTTTGGTTATGACCAAAATGAGAAAGAAAAATAAAAAAGGGCCACTTTGGGAATATCTGATCAGGTGATGACCATGCCTGAATAGTGTTGACCTTTTTTTACTTTTTTTTGAGAAATTATAAAAAGCTACAAAGATTTTAGATATTTATCAATTAGGTAAAAAATCCGTCAACTGATAGATCATTCAACTTGCCTGCCGTTCGGCAATTCAGGAAGGTATGTTTAAAATAATTGTAAATGAAACCGCAACCTGAAACCTAAAACCTGAAACTCGTAACCCGTAATTAAAAAAAGCCGTCCCTCTGATTTTTTGGAACGGCTTTCAATTTTTAAGGTTGCCCGACCAGGGTTCGAACCTGGACTTTTCTGATTCAGAGTCAGACGTGTTGCCAATTACACCATCGGGCAAATTTTAATCGTGCAAAATTAAAAAATATTTCTTTACACAAAAAAAATTGAGATATTTGGTTATTATTTTTTTGTAACTACTCATCCACTATATTAACCTTAATAGCCACAGATTCACAGATTTCA
>CBDUSJ010000306.1:0-3888 GCA_965369845.1 uncultured bacterium
TTTTTAGAAATCATGTAAAAGTGTAAACTACTTTTTATCATTTATGAAAGATGCCCTTTTTTTTTCAAAATTAAGAATTTTAACCAAAAAACTAATGTTAATCACTTACTTTTGTATTTTGTGAAACAAAAGTTTAACACTTAAAAATTTCGATTATGATGAAAAAAAATCCTAAAATATTTCGCCAGGCCAGGTTATATTTTCTGGTTTTAATGTTTTTAATGTCTTTTAAAAACTTATTTCCACAAAATTCGGAAGGCGCTGAAAAATATATTTTTGATGTTCCTGTTTTTGTGTATCATCGTTTTGGAGATGCTCGCTATCCTTCAACAAATATTTCTACTGAAATTTTTCGCTCCCAGTTGCAATATTTAAAAGAAAACAATTATCGGGTAATGACCCTTGGGGAAATATTAAAAATCATTAATAATAATTCTCCTGTTCCTCAAAAGGTTGTTGTGTTGACTATTGACGACGGATACAAGAGTTTTAAAACCGGTGCGTTGCCATTGTTAAATGAATTCGGTTTTAGTGCAACAATATTTATTCAGACCGGGACTGTCGGAGGAAACGATTACCTCGACTGGGATGAGATAAAGGAAATCAGGGAAGCGGGGATAGAGATTGGAAACCATTCGCAAAGCCACGACCATTTTTTAAATTCTCCTGAAGATAAAATAAATATTGTATTTGAAAATGATCTTGAAACATCGGAAGGTTTGTTTAAAAAGAACCTTGATTTTATTCCTGAAATTTATGCTTATCCGTATGGCGAGTATGTTCCCGGTATGGAACAGGTTTTAGAAGAAAAAAAATATATAGCTGCCGCCGCACAAAATTCAGGGGTTTTGTGCGAGTTAACCGATAAATTTGCTATTCCCCGATTTCCGATGGGCGGAGTGTTTGCAAGCATTGAAGGGTTTATCGAAAAATCAAAAATGAAAGCTTTAAGAGTTTTAAAATGCAGGCCGCAGTCGCCGTTATTTGATAAAAACCCTCCTGAACTTATTATTGAAGTAGAACCCGGAAATTTGAACTTTGAATATTTACAGTTTTTTATTCATGGTTCTAGGGTAACCAATTTTCAGGTATCACGCATAAATAACCTGATAAAGATTGTAGCAATGTCGGATAAAACTTTGAAAGCCCGTAGAACTTTATATACTTTAACAGCGCCTTCAAAAAACGGCGAACAATGGTACTGGTACATCCATCTTTGGATTCAACCCGGTATCAGTGAATAAGATTTTAATATTTATTTAATACATCATTTTTCATCATCAAATGGCCTGTATTTGCTAAAATCATCAAGCACCTTTTTTACATCTTCGGGCGAACCGGTTTCCATCAATGCTGCGCGAATACGGGCTGCGCCGTTAAAATTGTTAGCATAAATTTTAAAAAAACGTTTCAGTATATTGAAATTTTTATCCTTCCCCCATGTATTTGTAAAAAGCTCGACATGCTTCCATAATAAATCGAGTTTTTTTTCTGTTGAAATTTCCTTCTGCGGATAATTAAAAAACCATGGGTTATGAAGAATGCCCCTGCCAACCATGACCCCGTCGGCTCCTGTCCGGCGGCATTTTTCAAAAGCATCTTCAACGCCGGTTACGCCGCCATTACCAAGAAGAAGCGTATCAGGAGCAATGCTGTTTTTTAATCCGACAGCTTTTTCTATCTCCAGCCAGTCAGCATCTTTCTCCGATTTGTCTTTTTGAGTACGTGCATGGAGGACAATGGCCGAGAGACCCGTCTGAAGTAAAAATCCCATCCAGTTTTCGGTGTCATGTTTTTTTATGCCTGTCCTGGTTTTAACGCTTACCGGTAGATCAGTCGCATCTTTTACAGCCCGGATTATTTCTTTAACGAGTTCATACTGCCCTATCAGCGCCGAGCAACCACCCTGTTTTACGATCTTTTTTACCGGACAGCCCATGTTAATATCGATGCCGTCAAAATCCTTTTCAGCGCATATCATTTTTGTTGCTTTATAAAATTTTTCCGGATCAGCCCCCCATATTTGAGCAACAATTTTCGTGTTCTTTTCCTTCAGAACCTCTCTTTCCGAATCATTCACCCTCAAACGGCTAATAACGTTCGGCCTGCCAAGCTCATGACACAAACCGTCGGTTGAAGTAAATTCTGTGAAAACAACATGAAAATACTGCGGATCGGAATTGCGCATCACCAATTCACGAAAAACCGTGTCGGTAACATCTTCCATCGGCGCCAGTGTAAAAATCGGCTTCTTTAATTTTTTCCAGAAATTATTTTCCACATTTAATCCTTTTATGTTTTTATACAAAAATATTAAAATTCAACTATTCAGGATAGAACCAAAATGTTTTATAATTTTGATGATATTTATTTTGAGACTAAAGGAATAAATTTATTGCTCCTTTTGTCTATAAAAACATAAAGCAAAAAAATCTTGTAATTACAGAATTTTAAAGTTAAGTGTTAATCGTTTGAAAACTTAAATCAACAACTTAACCCGCATGATTAATAAATTGTTAAACACAAAGGAAGGATGATAATTATTTGCAGTCATTTAAAAGAACAACTGCAACATGTGGGTTGCATCCAACCTTTGAACTAATAAACAAATACAAATGAAAAAGTTTAGTTTACTTTTTGCCTCGGTTTTGTTGGCACTTTTTGTGTCGGCGCAAAACTATCCATTCCCCGAAGCTGTACAGGAATATTTACAGCAAGAGCAACTCGACCTCACTGAGAATTATGACAATTTTGAAACAAATCTCTCAGAAGAAAATTATTATTACGAAACTACTTCCCGCGGTGAAATTACCGACACCATCATCGGCTACAAATGGGACAAACAAAATTAAGTCTGGAAGAACTGGAGCCTGGTAATTAAATTTTACGATGAAAACGACAATGTGATTGAAAAGATTTTTCAGCATTGGCGCCATCAGGACAGCCTCTGGGTCAACGGTCTTAACTACCATTATGTTTATAACGAAAACAACCGGCTCATTGAAAAAACCATTCAATACTGGAACAGATGGGATGAAGTGTGGGTGAATCATTTTAAGCTCACTATTGATTATGAAAATGACAATCCTGTTCAAAAGTTGTCTCAGTTCTGGTCGTTCAACCAGGAAGAATGGATGAATAAACATTTGAAGCTTATTACCTGGGATAATGACCTGCGCATTGCCGATACTGTTAAACGCTGGAAACCATTTAATTCAACATGGTGCAATAAGGTGATGCATGAATTTTATTATGAAGAAAACCTGTTGACAGAAAGGATAACTTATTTCTGGAAACATAATTCAGGTGAATGGAAAAATAAGAAAAAAGCATTATTCACTTATGATGAAACCGGAGAGTTGTATGAAATTATTTTCCAGTTCTGGTTCCATGGCAATAATCAGATTGAACCTTTCTGGGCAAACCACAAAAGGATAGAATTTATTTATGAAGAAGAAAACCTCGCAGAGCTTTTACGGCAATACTGGAAAAAATACGACAGTACATGGGTAGATTATAAATTGAACGAATACACTTATGATGAGTTGGATAATCTTATTGAAGCATTAATAAAGGTCAAACATCAATTCGACTCAACTCTCGTCAATAATACTTTTATTACATTTACTTATGACGAAAACGGGAATCTTGTTCAAAAACTTTTACAAAAATGGAACAGGATGGAAGAAATCTGGGTGAACTGCAGACTTTGGGAAATTTTAATCGGCGAACCTGAAATGTTTACTTCGATTAATTCTTATAAAAACCAACAAGATGTCAGCGCTACATTTATAAATCCCTATCCGGTAAACAGCCCGATTACATTTACAGGTCTCGATGATGGCACATACCTGTTCAGCCTGATTGATTTTACAGGAAAGGAACTTA
>CBDUSJ010000307.1:0-3869 GCA_965369845.1 uncultured bacterium
ATTTCAAATTTATATTGTTTATAATCTGTCATTTAAATACTGTGAACGGTTACTAAATTTCTAATTTCTAATTTCAAACCGTAACTGATTACCAATATTATTTTCTTTTTAAAATATTCGAAATTTTCCGGTGGGCGCTAAGTACTTGTGATATGACCGGTTCATAGTTTTCGTTGCGGATCACAAAATCGGCAAGCATGTTTTTACGGCTTTCTTCCCATTGATTTTTCATTCTCATGAGAACCATTTCTCTTGTTACCTTGTCTCTTGACATAACTCTGTTGATACGTATTTCCCTGTCGGCTGCAACATTTATAATAAAATCAAGTTGTTTATCATACCCCGATTCGAAAATAATGGCTGCTTCAAATAATACGTAATCCTTATTTTTGAAGGACATTGTCCAGTTCAAAAACTTTTGCCTTACTTCAGGATGTATCAGGGAGTTGATTTTTTCGAGAGCGGTTTTATCAGAAAATACAATACTTGCAAGCTTCTGGCGATTTACCCGCTTATCTTCAATTACTGATCTCCCAAAATAATCTACCAGTTTTTCTTTTACCGATTCAGAGTTAAGTATCTTTTTAGCTTCGATATCTGCACTAAAAACAGGTGTTCCGAGAATTTTAAATATTTCGGCAATAATGGTTTTTCCACTACCGATATTTCCGGTGAGACCAACTTTCAGCATTGAACTATCTTAAAATTAAACAATCAATTTCAGGGGGCTCTATCCTTATGATCTTACAGAATTTTGGAGATGAATCCAAAATTACTCGAAGTTTTTTGTCTTTATTCTCAATAATTTCCGAGAGATCAACAGAACAGGAAAAATTCTCAGAAGAAATCTTATTAAAATCCTTCAGCGCTATCATAAAAAATACTTTAACGCGGTCGGGAAATAACTTTATGCGCAAGTTGTCTTTTTTATTTTTTAAAGTTACCGGTATCTCAATTTCCGATTCGGTATATTCTTCAACAGGAATATAAATATTTATTTCTTCTTTATTTAAAGATATTTGTTTTGAAACAAAATCTTTACTTAAAGCAATTTTTTCATCCACGGTCTGGTCTGTTCCCGAATATTTTTTACTAACTGTTTTAATAAAAGATATAGTGTCGATGATGCTTTTCAGGCCTGTGATGATTACCGAATCAGGATTTAGCCGGACAGAATCATAAACGAAATATTGTTTTTTGCACGAAACCGAAATATCGCTTTTTACAGGTATTTTTTTAGAATATCTATTTTCGAATCGGAAAAATATTGTGTCAGGAAAAACATATTTCAGGTTTCCTTCAACATTGAGTTTTCTTGTGATTTCCTGTGCCCATTGCGAAGTATTCAAACAGGCAATATACTTATCCCCCTGTTTTTTCAGTCCTAATTTATTCAAATCGATTTCGAATGGTCTTTTTCTCGTAAACCATTTTAGTCCGATCAAATCAAATCCCCGTTCTTCTATCCCGAATTTAACAAGACTATCAACTTTATTTGTCAGGATTTTTCCTTCCGGAATATTAATGAATTTAACAGGGTACTGAACTTCTGTGGAATATTGTTCCGTTAACTTAATTAAAAACCAGATAAGTAATGAGATTAACAAACAAATCAAAAAAACTGTTGTTTTAATATTGAATTTTTCACCCCTGCGCCTTAATATCCTGTTAATAATTTTCATAGCGAACGGAAAATTTGTTTTGAGAATAAAGGTAAAAAAGGAAACTATCTTTTCTGTTCCGCCAGTTGAGAAGCTGTATCTACAGCGGCAGCGCTTTTTTCAATTTTAAGTCTTCCCTGTCCTTCAGTTTCTATTATTAAAGTAGTTTCTTTTACTTCAAGGATTTTACCGTGGATACCTCCGATAGTAACAATTTTTTCACCTTTTTTAAGGTTTTCCCTGAATTTTTTCTGTTCTTTGGTTTTTCTCATTTGTGGCCGTATCATAAAAAAATAAAACACCACAATCATCAGTACGATCATCAGGATAAACTGCGTACTACCTCCGCCTTCTCCTTCAGTTGGTTGCATTAGTAAAATAAAACTGTTAATGTTCATAATGATTCAAATTATTGATTTATATTATTGATTAATTTAATTCTATTTTCTCTTGTTCATTAATAATTTACAGCACGACTGAAGGAAGTTTATATTGAGTCTTCTCCTTCTCCTCACGACCGAAGGAAGTCCGTATGGAGCCTTCGCCTTCTTTTTCAATAATTTTCTTCCGGAATTATTACCATGGCTTTTATTTTGATAACTTTGGTATTAGGCTGCATATTGCTTACTATCGTTACGGTTTCATTCTGAAACCCTTTTTTGTTTTCACTTTTAAAAGTTACCTGTATCGATCCGCTTTCTCCGGGGGCTACCGGTTCGCGGGTGAATTTAGGCACTGTGCAGCCACAACTTGAACTAACATCCGAAATTATCAGATTGGCATTTCCTGTGTTTTTAAATTTAAACGAGTATGTAACTTTTTCACCCTGAATAACCTTGCCAAAATTATGGATGTCAGTTTCAAAGCTAATTTTAGGAAAATCTTTTGACGTCTTATTTCCGTTTGCAGTAACGGGATTGTTAACAATATCCGTAGAGAGTTTTTTTTCGCCGTTTTCTTCGGTAGTATTACACATTGAAAATAAAAGCATCAGAATAAAAAATATTATACATTTGAGTTTTAACATCCGAAATAGTTTTAATATTGAATTGGCAAAATTATTAATTATTTTTGCTTTTAACACAGAATATTTAAAATATGAAAATTTACCTACTTGGATATATGGGAAGTGGGAAATCTACAATAGGACGTCGCTTAGCTAAAGCAGCCGCTTATGGTTTTATCGACCTTGACGAATTATTCGAAAAAACTTATAAGATTGGTATTCAGGTTTTTTTTAAAAAATATGATGAAAATGCTTTCAGAATTATTGAGCATGAATTGCTAAAATCCACTGTCAGCCTGGATAATTTGGTTGTTTCTACCGGCGGGGGAACTCCCTGTTTTTTCAATAATATTGAAATTATCAAGAAGAACGGAATATCTGTTTATTTGAAAATGCACATCGATTCTCTTGTTTTCCGTCTCCTGAACTCAAAAAAATCGAGGCCACAAATAAAAGGACTTGACGAAAAGGGCTTATTGGAAAGAGTAAAAAATGATATGCTTTTCAGGGAAAATTATTATAACAAGGCTCATTATTCAATAAAAGGAGAAAATTTAGAATTACCCGAAATTATAAAATTAATCCGGCCTCATTTAAAAGATGGTATAGAGGTGTAAAGATATAAAGGTAATACGTTTGTAATTGGAAAGATAAAGTATTGAAGTTAAAACCGGCCCGATATTTCCCATATTTCCTCTATTCCCTTTATTTCCCATATTTCCCCATATTTCCCATTAAGAAATTTTCATTGTTAATCTAATTTTTGTATTTATTAAAAAAAATTGTAATTTTGTTTTTTTGTAATATCAATGCTATATTTTGTTTTGAAAATATTTTCTTTGCAACCATGAATTATAAATATTCAATTTACTATTTCTTTAGCTTATTTTTTTTGGTATATTATTTTTTTCCCCGCTACTGACTTATTCATCATTAAATACACAGAAAACGGATAGCCTGGAAAACGCCTTAAAATCAGCGTCAGGTTCCGAAAAGGTTAATATTCTTAATGCTCTTTCAAAAGAAACTCTTTCCGATTCAATCGAATATTCGTTCGATCTTGCCAAATCCGCATTTGAATTAGCTAAAGAACTAAAATTGAAACACGAAGAGGCTGTTGCTTTATCAAATTTAGGAGAAGCTTCATATTTTTCTTTTAAAATGAAAGAAGCATTAAATTATTATCAAAAATCTTTATATCT
>CBDUSJ010000308.1:0-3868 GCA_965369845.1 uncultured bacterium
TTCATTCTCATATTTGGAAATTTATATTTTTTAGACACGAAAAACTTGAATCAGGTCAGAGATATGCGAATAAATAAATATCAGATTGCGTACCCGGAAATAGACACACAATATATTTAATTTAATTGTGAAATTCCGATTTTCAAACTATAAATAATTACAATATTTGATGATTAATAATAATAGCATATAGCAATTTAAAAAATTATTAATTACAGATTTTGTTAGAAAGTAATGCGTGGTTACCATAATTGTAAATATATCCCATATTTGGAAAATTACATTATATAGATTCCACAATAGCTATATACTGCAAATAACAATATTTACACGTAATTTATATTTTTTCTAAATAGTTACCAATTTTGGATAATATAATATATCTATATATATTTATAAATATAAGTGATTGAAATGCAATCATATATATTTTATTTTCAATATGGGAAATAAATAGCATAACATTTATCATGCCATTTTATAATATATTTTATATAAATATTTTCTTGTCTTAATAATAAAAATAATACCATTTTAAATTAATTAGTATTTTTGCAAGCTACATTTTATACACATTATAATTAATGAATATAACTCACGAAAAAACAGACGACTTATCAGCAATTATCACTTTAGAAATTGAAGAGGCCGACTATAATGTACACTATGATAAAGAGCTTAAAAAATACCGCAAGCAAGCTGTATTTCCGGGTTTCAGACCGGGAAAAGCACCATTGAGCCTTATCAAAAAAAAATTTGGTGATTCTGTTCTTGCTGATCTTATTAAGGAATTGAATAAGATAATTCAAGATGCATTAAATGATTATATTATTAAGGAAAAACTCGAACTGTTAGGTTCTCCCATTGAAAACACGGAGAAAGGAATGCCTGATTTTGTCAATGAAAAGGAATTCAAATTCTACTTTGATATTGGACTTGCACCTGAAATAAAATTAGAATTAAACAATGAAATAGTAGCTGAATATTTTAAAATAAAGGTAGAAGATGCAGTCATCGACCAGTCAATTGAAGATGTTAGGAAAAGAAAAGGAGAATATGAAAATACTGAACGGGTTGAAGAAAATAGCAAGATTGATGTTAAGTTTCAGGAGCTTGATGATGAAGGTCAACCGAAAGAAGGAGGGTTGTCAGGCACATCAACTATTCTATTAAGCTATATCAAAGATGAAGATATTGAGAAACAAATTATAGGTAAAAAAGTTGGCGATACAATTGTTTTCAATCCTATGAAAGCCACCGGAAACGTAATCGAAACTTCTACTATACTTAATATTAAAGAGGAAGAAGCTGAAAAATTCAAGAATGATGTTGTTTTTACAATTAAGGGAATTTCCCACTTAGTGCCGGCTATAATAGATAAGGAACTATTCGAATTTGTTTTTCCAGACAAAAAAATTGATGATGAAAAAGATTTCAGAGAAAATGTAAAAAATGATATCTTATTGTCGTACAAGTATGAAACAGATAATTTCTTTGTTACAAAAACAATAGATATGCTGATAGAAAAAGCAGATTTCAACCTGCCGGACGATTTCTTGAAAAAATACCTTTTTACAATCAATGAAGGTAAAATTTCAAAAGATGACATCGAAAATAATTATTCAAAATATTCAAATGGAATTAAACATCAACTTATAAAAGAAAAACTGATCAAGGACTTTCCGAATTTACAAATATTTGATGAAGATATAAAAAACAATATCAAAAACCGTCTTTCTAAATACACGGCAAAACAAAACGAGGAGGGTTCTTATGATAACCAGTCGCTTGAAAAATTTGCGGAGAAATATATGAAGAATAAAAAAGATACCCAAAAAATTTATGACCAACTGTATAAAGAAAGACTTCTTACGCTTCTTAAATCGAAACTGACACTTGAAGAAAAGGAAATTACCCCTGATGAATTTATACAATTATCGAGTGTAAAAACATTGGAAGACGAACCGGTAAAAATGAATGAAAATAATAAATAAATTAAAATTATGAATCCTTACTATGAATTTAACAAATATGCTGTAAAACATCGTGGTATCAACAGCCTGACATTAGGAAAATACACATCAACGGTAAGATCATACATTTCACCGACTATCATTGAGGAAAGGCAGTTGAATGTTGCTCAAATGGATGTTTTTTCGCGTTTGATGATGGACAGAATTATTTTTCTCGGTGTTCCGATTGATGATGATGTTGCCAATATTATTCAGGCCCAGCTTTTGTTTCTAACATCAGTTGATTCAACAAAAGATATACAGATTTATCTGAACACTCCCGGGGGCTCGGTTTACGCAGGACTCGGAATTTATGACACCATGCAGTATATCTCATCCGAAGTTTCCACAATCTGCACAGGAATAGCAGCATCGATGGGTGCAATACTGCTTTGCGCCGGAAAGGAAGGGAAACGAACTGCGCTTAAACATTCGCGCATCCTGTTGCACCAGCCAATGGGAGGGGTACAGGGCCAGGCATCCGATATAGAAATCACGGCAAGAGAAATTCAGAAATTGAAAAAAGAATTGTATGAAATAATTGCCCAACATACAAATCAAGATTATAAGAAAATCTGGAAAGACTCTGACCGTGATTTTTGGATGAGCGCTTATGAAGCAAAAGAATATGGAATGATAGATGAAGTGCTCGATAAAAGTAAGAAATAAAATAAGTTTTTTATAAATGCCAAAAATAGATAACAAATGTTCTTTTTGCGGACGTACCAACAAAGAGGCAGGTTTACTGATTGCAGGTATGAATGGTTTTATTTGCGAAAATTGTACCGACCAGGCTGCTTTGATATTTAAAGAAGAATCTTCCAAAAAAGGAGTTTATAAATTTAATAAATCACAATTACTGAAACCTGAAGAAATTAAAAGGCACATCGACCAATATGTGATAGGCCAGGAAGAAGCAAAAAGAATACTCTCAGTCGCAGTTTATAACCACTATAAAAGAATACTTAAAAAAACGGAAAAAAATAAAACTGATGATGTTGAAATTGAAAAATCAAATATCATTATAGTTGGCGAAACCGGAACAGGGAAAACACTTTTAGCGCGCACCATTGCCAAAATGCTGCATGTGCCATTTGCTATTGCCGATGCAACTGTAATTACTGAAGCCGGCTACGTGGGCGAAGACGTGGAAAGTATTCTTTCGAGGCTGCTGCAAGTTGCGGATTATAATGTTGCCGCTGCAGAAAAAGGAATTGTGTTTATTGACGAGATTGATAAAATATCACGAAAAAGCGATAATCCTTCAATCACCAGGGATGTTTCGGGTGAAGGAGTTCAGCAGGCTTTGCTTAAACTTCTTGAAGGCTCGGTGATAAATGTGCCGCCTCAGGGGGGTAGAAAACATCCTGAACAAAAGTTAATCCAGGTAAATACTGAAAATATACTCTTCATTTCGGGTGGAGCTTTTAATGGTATCGAAAATATTATTGCATCGCGAATGCACACAAACGTTATCGGATACCAAAGCAATACAAAACAGGAAAGGATAGATAAAAATAATATGATGCAATATGTTGCACCGCAGGACCTTAAGAAGTTCGGGCTTATCCCAGAAATAGTTGGCCGCCTGCCTGTTATAACTTATCTTAGCCCGCTAAGCAAAGATGCACTAAAAAGGATTTTAACCGAACCGAAAAATGCTCTTGTAAAACAGTTTACAAAACTCTTCGAAATGGACAATATTAAGCTTACTTTCACAGATGATGCATTAAATTTTATTGTAGAAAAATCAATTGAGTTTAAACTCGGAGCTCGTGGCCTGCGTTCCATTATAGAAGCAATTTTAAATGACGCAATGTTTGAAATGCCTTCGAAAACGGGAAAGAAAAATCTTA
>CBDUSJ010000309.1:0-3859 GCA_965369845.1 uncultured bacterium
AATAAGATAAAAATCCCAATCACCGGTAGAAATTCCTTCGACGGCAAAACCTGCAATAATATAACCGTTATTGTATGTTTTTTTAATTGAATTTCCAAAACTCAAGTATTCAAAGCCGAAATATTGTGTCCAAAGAGTATCGCCAACGTCATTAAATCTCAAAAGCCATACCCGTGCTATTATTGAAGGGTCGATTTTCCTGTAACCTACAGCCATATATCCACCGTCAGGAGTTTGTACAATTGAATTGCAAGTTTCATCATCATGCACTCCACCGTAAATGCTTGTCCAAATTGTATCGCCATCAGCATTGACTTTAGCAAGATAAACATCGCCGGTGTTAGTATCCTCCAGTCTTGATTCCCCTCCGATAATAAAGTTGCCGTCGGAGGTAGCTTTTATTGAAAATGCCCTGTCGCTATATTGGTGACCGAATGAATTTGTCCAGGCAACTTCACCGCTGTCATCAATCTTCATAATGTAAACATCGCTATAATAGGCACCGTCAGGAATTATTTTTCCGGCAATAATATATCCATTGTCTGCATATTCCATTGCATAAGCCCAAATTTTATCAATATCTCCGTAAGTTTTCGTCCAGCACTCATTTCCTTCACTATCGGTTTTTATAACAAAAATTACTATTTTGCCGGTACCGGATTCAATAGTGAAACCGGCAATAATAAATCCTCCGTCAGATGTTTCCAAAACTGCACGACTATCGTCATCCATGGAAATATTATAAGTTTTCGACCACAGACTATCTCCATCAGCATTCAGTCGTAAAAGGAAAGCATCGTAAAAATCACCGGGAACACCTGAAGGCATCATTTGTCCGGTTACAACATAGCCGCCGTCCGTAGTTTTTTGAATTGCCCAGGGTAATGCTCCGATGGTTCCTACAATATAAGTTTTTATCCATTCGGTATTACCATAAGAACCGGTTTTTACAACCATTGTTTTTAAACCCCTGGCGCCAATAGTAACAAAACCGCCATCATCAGCCTGACAAACGTCTCTCGCTATTTCCGTACTACTATTGTTATCAATCTTTTTTGTCCAGAGAGTATCAATCGGACTTTGAGCAAAGAGCATTTGCTGACTGCTTAAAAGAATGATAAAAAGAAAAGCAGCGCTAATTTTAATAATTTTCATAATAAATAATTTTAAATATTAAATATTGTTAATGAGTTCGGTATAAAAAGCCCGTGTGACCTCACCCTCTCCTGCAAGGAGAGGGAATCCCCCTTTTCCTTCTGGAGAAGGGGTTAGGGGATGAGGTAACAAAACGAAAATTTTATTTTTAAAAGACCTTATTATTTCTATAACAGAATTATTAATTTTCAGATAAAAGATTAAAAAATTAGTAACTACTCAGCCACTATATTTACCTTAATAGCCACAGATTCACAGATTTCAAACTACCAAAGGTAATTTTCTTTGTGAAAAATTTTAATAATTAATTAATTTTAATCTGTGAATCTGTGGCAAGTATTTATTTTTTAACATTTTATATTGGATGAATAGTTACAAAAATTAATTGCATCGCCAAAGGTATAAAAAGTTTTTGTATATATTATTTTTTTACTTACCGATTAAAATAAATACCATCACATAAATCTCAACAAAAGAATAATTTTTTAACACCTATTGAAAATATTTTCAATAAATTTGCCATCGAAAAAAGGTACATTTGTTATTTGAAATCGGCATCAAACCAATTAAAAAAATATGATTAAAATTTACTTTTCGCTGATTATTATAATTTCTTTTCTGAACCTTCATGCTCAAAACGTTGAGGAGATCAAACTGGATCGCCGAAATTATATTTGGGGAGAGGGAAGTGGTACCACTCTAAAGAAAGCAGACCAGGAAGCTTTGTCAATGCTAATCAATCAGATATCTGTAATTGTAGAAAGCGAATTTGAACAGTTTACCGAAGAAGAACAATACAATAATGAATTTGACCTGAAACAAAAAGTAAAGTCGGTGGTCAGAACCTATTCTAATGCTACATTGCACAATACCGAAAGGATTGTGATTAGCAACGAACCGGATGCAAAAGTTTTCCGTTACATCAGGAGGGATAACGTAAACAAGGTTTTCGAAGAACGAAAAAACAAAATAATCAATTTTATCAGGTTTGCCCGCAAAGCCGAAAATGAGACCCGTGTTGCAGACGCTCTGAGGTATTATTATTTTGCCCTTATTTTATTGAAAAGTCATCCAAACTGTAACGCTATTGAATTTACAGATGAAGAAGGAAATCAAAATCTGCTTATTTCATGGATACCGGCCAGGATGAACGAAATATTTTCACATATTAGTTTTTGTGTGACTAATATCACCGACAGGGAGGAAATGAAAACGGTAAACATTAATATCCGTTTTAAAAGCAGGAAGGTGGTTAATCTCGACTATTCTTACTGGGACGGCCGCGACTGGACCAATTTATACAGCGCAAAAAACGGTGAGGGCTTTCTGGAATATTTCGGGGCAAATGCAAAAGACAGACAAAAAGCAAGTATAAAAGCTGAATACATGTATGAAAACATGGCCAGAATTGATGATGAACTCCAGAACGTGATGGAACAGATAGACCCCATTCCTTTCGGGAGATGCTATTATACCCTTAATCTTGAAATACCCGAAAATGTGACAGAAGTGAATGAACCGCCTGTAAATACAAATATTGCAAGTGTTGAAATCGGTGAAGAATACAATGATGTTATCACACAGGTAATCGATGCTGTTGAGAACAGGCAATATCAAGATGTAAGTCACCTGTTTACCACCGATGGTTATGAAATGTTTAACAAGCTTATCGCTTATGGTAATGCAAATATATTGAGCAAACCTGATTTGAGGGTATTCCGTTTTAACGATGAGATAATGTGCCGTTCAATAAGGATGTCTTTCGATTTTAAAAATAATTACAAAAAATTTGTGGAAGATGTTGTTTTTCATTTTAACGAGGAAGGAAAAATTGAAAGCCTTTCTTTTGGGCTTAACGAAACTGCCATTAAAAGCATTTTAGAAAACAATACATGGGGCAAAGTGGACCGGCTGGTGCTGATAAATTTCCTGGAACATTTTAAAACCGCTTATGCCCTCGAGCGCCTCGATTATATCGAATCCATTTTTGCCGACGATGCCCTTATCATCACCGGTTATGTTGTTAAAACAAAAGCGGGAATTGAAAACAAATACCGCAATAATAAAATTGTACGTTACAACCGGCAAACCAAGCAGCAGTATGTCCGTAATTTGAAATATTCATTCAACAGCAAAGAATATATAAATATTCAGTTTGAAGAAAGCGAAGTACGAAAAGGCGGCGCAGGAGGAAATATTTACGGGGTGCGCATCAGGCAAAATTACTATTCGTCCAATTATGGCGACACCGGATATTTGTTTTTGATAGTTGACCTTGGAAATCCGCAACAACCGGTTATCCATGTGCGTACCTGGCAACCCGACAAAGCCGGGGAAATAAAAATTTACGGTTTGTCTGATTTTTAATATTTTTATTTGCAAACCTGACAGGTTTGGCAAACCTGTCAGGTTTAGTCTTATCCTATCAAAAAACGATGGTATGCACATTTCAGAAACAAAAAATATTTCATACTTTCGCAAAAAAAACCAAATATCATTATCCAATGCAAAAATCTTTATTCTTCATTTTTGTTATAATCATTTTCTCGGTTGATTTATCGGCACAAATTGCCGTTAAATCTTTTCGCATTTTACCAAACGACCAAACCGCACGCATCACCAATCCGGTGACAGACCAGAACGGAGAAAAATGCGCATTGATAAAAGTAGTTACCACCGAAACCGGTTTTGGCTGGGAAGGGGG
>CBDUSJ010000310.1:0-3848 GCA_965369845.1 uncultured bacterium
ATTCTTTGTTTTAAGAAATCAAAAACTAATAATTAAACATGGCAAAAATTTATTTTACCGAAAAACAGAGATTCCGTAAAAAATGGATACTGATAATAATTTCTATCCCACTGATTTTAGGAGTCTGGGGAATTATCCAGCAGGTAATACTCGGCAAACCATTTGGCAATAATCCCACTTCCGATGGGGTTCTAATTTTAATATCTGTTTTAACTATATTGCTTATTTTTTTCTTTTTCAGAATAACATTAATCACAAAAATTACATCTGAAGGAGTTATGTTCAGATTTTCGCCTGTTCAGCGAAAGCTAAAATTGATTGTTTGGGATAAAATAAAAAGGGCATATATTAGAAAATATAAACCGATAGCCGAATTTGGCGGATGGGGATTCAGAAGGGGGAGAAGCGGGAGAGCGTATAATGTTTCGGGAAAAATCGGGCTGCAGCTTGAAAAAAATGATGGGAGTAAAATTCTTATCGGCACTCAAAAAGCTGAGGAGATAAAAAGGGTTTTAAAAAAATTGGAGAAAGCAGGTATAAATAATGTGGATTTTGGAGAAAAATAATAATTTGTAAAAATATCTTGCGCAGGACATAAAATATTTTTTGTATTTTGCGCCCCTATATTTAATATTTTATAATAATTCCATTTATAATAATAGATGCAGGCATACCAACCGCAAAAATTATTTACCTAAAAATCTTAAAATTATGGATTTTGAATTTTCAGAAGAGCAATTAATGATAAGGCAAGCTGCCCGTGATTTTTCAAAAAAACTCCTCGAAGATGTTATTGAGAGGGATTATAAAGCCGAGTTCCCAACAAAACATGTAAAGGAACTTGCGGAGCTGGGGTTTCTTGGTATGTTGGTTTCCCCGGAATATGACGGCGGCGGAATGGATACTGTTTCTTATATTTTGGCGATGGAAGAAATATCAAGAACCGATTCATCGGTTTCAGTGATCATGTCGGTAAACAATTCGCTTTTCTGTTACGGAATAGAAGAATACGGCACCGAAGAACAAAAGCAGAAATACCTGAAACCTGCAGCGAGAGGTGAAAAAATCGGTACATTTCTTTTGTCGGAACCAGAAGCCGGTTCTGATGCCACTTCTCAAAGAACTACTGCTGAGGATAAAGGCGATTATTATCTTTTGAACGGTACAAAAAACTGGATAACGAATGCTTCATGTGGTTCCACTTACATAGTGATTGCTCAATCGCACCCAGAGCTTAAACACCGCGGCATAAATGCCTTTATTGTTGAGAAAGATTCTCCCGGGATCTCACTTGGCAAGCACGAAGATAAAATGGGCATGAGAAGTTCCGATACACATTCGGTAATGTTTACAGATGTAAAAGTGCCAAAAGAAAACCGTATCGGCAGCGATGGTTTCGGGTTTAAATTCGCTATGAAAGTCCTCGAAGGCGGAAGGATTGGTATTGCTGCCCAGGCTCTTGGAATTGCCGTTGGTGCTTACGAACGGGCTCTCCAATATTCAAAGGAGCGAAAAGCATTTGGTAAATTACTTTGCGACCATCAGGCTATTGCTTTTAAACTGGCCGATATGGCGGTAAAAATTGAAAATGCCAGAAATTTGTGCCTGAAGGCTGCCTGGCTTAAAGACAATAAAAAGCCTTACACCCTGGCCAGCGCTATGGCTAAACAGTACGCTGCAGATATCGCCATGGAGGTAACCACCGAAGCTGTCCAGATATTCGGCGGGTATGGTTATGTTAAGGAATATCATGTTGAAAGATTGATGAGAGAAGCAAAACTGACACAAATTTATGAAGGCACATCAGAAATTCAAAAGATCGTAATTTCGCGCATTATTTTAAAAGATTAAAGAAAATTTATAAAAAATATACTAACAAAAAACTTTAACATTAAGTATGAAAATTTTAGTTTGTATTAGTAATGTTCCTGATACCACAACGAAGATCAAACTGACAGACGACCTGAAAGCAGTTGATTTGGCGCATGTGCAGTGGATAATAAATCCCTGGGACGAACTTGCATTGACAAGGGCGCTGGAGTTGAAGGAATCATCAGGAGGAAAAATTGAAAAAATTACAGTTGCAAATGTTGGCGAAAAAAGCTCCGAGCCTACAATCAGAAAGGCGCTGGCTATTGGAGCCGACGATGCAATCCGTGTTAATGCAGCGCCTAAAGATGCTTACTTTGTGGCCGGCCAGATAGCCGAAGCTGTAAAAGATGAAAATTATGACCTCATCCTTTGCGGCATCGAATCAGCCGACTACAACGGATGCGCCATGGGAGGCATGTTGTCCGAATTTCTCGGCATTGCTTCGGTTTCTTCCGTGTCGAATCTTGAAGTGGACAACGACCTGGTTTCGGTAAACCGTGAAATTGCAGGAGGATTTGAAGTAGTGCAGCCCGAAATTCCGTTTGTTGCAATCGTACAAAAGGGTATCGCAATAGAACCGAGAATTCCTTCAATGCGCGGTATTATGATGGCGCGTAGAAAACCCCTTAAAGTTGTTGAACCTGCAGAGATAGAATCGCTGACGGAGTTTATTTCCTATGAGCCACCCAAGCAGAAGTCTGCCTGCAAAATGGTGGATCCGGAAAATATCGAAGAACTTGTTGATCTTCTTCACAACGAAGCAAAGATTATTTAACATAGTTCAAAAAACTAAAAAATCGAAAATTATTTCTAAACTGACAAATTATGAAAGTATTAGTATATACCGAAAATTGGGACGGTAAATTTAAAAAATCAACTTTTGAACTGGTTTCGTATGCTGCAGCAATTGCAAAACATACAGAAACAGAGCTTGTTGCCCTGTCGATTGGCGTGGTTGAAGATGATGAACTTAAACAGCTTGGCAAGTATGGAGCATCCCGAATATTAAATGTATCCGACAGCAGGTTAAAAAATCTGGATAGCCAGGTTTATGCTTCAATTATTGCCGAAGCAGTTGGAAAAGAAAATGCAGAGGTTGTTGTAATTTCCAATTCAAATACAAGCAAAGCTATTGGTCCTCGATTATCTGTAAAACTGAAAGCAGGCCTGGTATATGGCGTCACTGCTTTGCCATCGGAGTATGTTCCTTTTACGGTAAGAAAAAAAGTTTATCACGGAAAAGCTTTCGCTGACGTTGTTGTAAAATCGGAGATTAAAATTATCAGCCTCGCACAAAATTCATACGGAATCGAAGAAAATGAGACTTCCGTAACTGTTGAGAATTTTGTTCCCGTCATTGATGATGCTACATTCAAGATAAAAGTTACCGATGTACAGAAAGCTACCGGAAAAATATTACTCAACGATGCGGAAATTATCGTATCGGGCGGCCGTGGTATGAAAGGACCCGAAAACTGGAAACCGCTTGAAGAACTTGCCGAAATTCTTGGAGCTGCTTTAGCCTGCTCAAGGCCTGTGTCGGACGAAGGTTGGAGGCCTCATTCGGAGCATGTGGGGCAAACAGGAAAAATCGTAGCGCCAAACATATATTTCGCATGTGGCATATCGGGAGCTATTCAGCATCTTGCAGGCGTTAGTTCTTCCAAAGTTATTGTGGCAATAAATACCGATAATGATGCTCCTGTTTTTCAGGCCGCCGATTATGGTGTCATTGCCGATGTGCGCAAAGCACTTCCGAAACTTACCGAAGCTTTCAGGAAATTTAAGGAATAAAGGTAGAGGTTTCTTTATTTAAGATTTCTTGACACTAAAAATGATTATCAATTTGTTATAAGTTTTTAACAAGAAACAATAGTGACACTTTTTTAATATCGAATAACGAATAACGAATACTGGATACTGAATACTGAATACTGGATACTGAATAACGAAATAATATCCAAATAATAAAATTA
>CBDUSJ010000311.1:0-3840 GCA_965369845.1 uncultured bacterium
ACTGATTATCTGTAATATACGATATGAAAAATATCATTCTGAACCTTTTTAGACTTGACTCATCAATCATAATAATTTAAATTTCAGAAAGTAATCCGATTCAATTAAATCGTTTTTTCCATCTTTATTCAAAGCATAGTTAAACCCGGAATTGATGCAATATGCGCCAGTTTCTCCCGACTTATTGACAGCAATATATCCAACCTGATATTTTTTATAATCAGGGATTTTTTCAATTATTCTTTCAACAGCTTCTTTACAAGCCTGCTGAGGTGTTTTGCCGTTGCGCATAAGTTCGACAATAAGGAAACTCCCGACAGTTTTCATCACAAGTTCTCCTACCCCTGTAGCAGTGGCGGCGCCAACTTCATTGTCCACGTACAAACCTGCTCCAATTATTGGCGAATCCCCAACGCGTCCATGAATTTTATAGGCAAGGCCGCTGGTGGTGCATGCTCCTGCAAGGTTGCCATAACTATCCAATGCCAGCATCCCGATAGTGTCATGATTTTCAATATTTATCACCGGCTCATATTTGGAATTCTTCATCCATTTTTTCCATCTTTTCTTCGAGTCCTCGGTAAGAAGATTTTGTTTTTGAAAACCATTTTGCAAGGCAAATTGCAACGCTCCATCACCCGAAAGCATAACATGAGGTGTTTTTTCCATCACCAGCCTGGCAACTGAAATCGGATGTACAATGTGCTGCAAGAATGTTACCGAACCACAATTTCCGTTTTTATCCATGATAGAAGCATCAAGAGTAACAATACCGTCCCTGTCGGGAAGCCCGCCGTAGCCAACGCTATGGTTATCCGGGTCAGCTTCGGGAACACGAACCCCAGCTTCAACTGCATCGATGGCTGTGCCGCCATTTTCCAGTATTTCCCATGCCGCTTCGTTAGCTTCAATTCCATGTTTCCAGGTTGAAATCACCAAACCGGCGCCGGAATAATTTCCAAACAATAAACCCGGATGTGATTTTGTTCCAAGTGAATTAACAAACTTCGAGCCTAAAATTAAACTAAGAGCAGTAAAAGTTGATCTCGATAAAAAGCTTCTTCTTGAAATCATATTTATTATTTCTAAAAGGTTATTATTTCAAATTTCTACTTCAATGTTTTTGTTTAGCAGCAATCGTAATGGCAACAAATGCAATATAAATCAAACAAGCCATCGGCACCAGGAATCCCCCCATAATCCCCATAAGGTCGGCAATATAACCCGTGAGCGGAGGAATAAAAGCGCCGCCCACAATAGCTGTAACCATCAGGCCGGAAAGCTCGTTTGTACGCTCGGGTTTGTGATCGATGGTAATAGAAAAAATCAACGGGAAAATATTTGCAAAGCCAAGACCGACTAAAATAATACCGGCAAATGCGAGCGTTTGATCACCGAGGAGTAATAAAAGTATTCCTGTTATTGATAAACCTACTGTGATCCTTAGGAATAATTTGGGTGATATCAGCCTTAAAATTCCCGAGCCAAGCAAACGTCCAAGAAAGATAGGCAGGAAAAACAGCGCCCAGCTAATCCACAAACCAAATTCCCCGATTTCATAAGTTTCTTTCATCAGTATCGGAACCTGTGAACTCATCGATACTTCGGCGCCAACATAAAAAAATATTCCAATTACCATCATCAGCACATAAGGATTTCCCAAAAGTTTAAAAGATGAGGCAAGAGATGCAGGAGCGCTGTCGGGGTCTTTTATTTCAACTATTTTTGTGTTTTTGGTCCAAATTAAAGTTACAAGGATGAGGAAAGCATAGACAGGGAAAAGGATGCTCCAGTCCATACCAAAAGCGGCGGCAACGAATGGTGGCACAAGAAAACCAAAGGATGAACCAATAGCTTTTATCGATTGCCCGAGAGAAAGGTTGCTTGAATATTTTCCTGCCGGCGAAACATCACGCATGATCGGGTTGCCCGAAACCTGGAGTATTGCTGCGCCGCCACCAAGCAATAAAACCGATACCAATAAAAGTATAAACTTGCTTTGTGATGATACATCAATTTCGACTTTTGAACCGTACATCCCGTTGAAAATTGGCAACAGTAATCCCAAAAAAGCAATAAATAATCCCAATATTAATATGAACTTTTTCCCTTTTTTATCCTGATAAACACCCATTGGGATAGATAAAATCCCAAACATAATAAAGCCGCTGAAACTTAATAACTGGGCAAGAAAATTTGATAACTGGAATGAATCTTTGGCAAGGCTTACCAATGGGCCAACCACATCGCCAAATCCCATACAAAGAAAAGCAAAGAAAATTGGAAGCGCCTTAAAACTGTTGTTGCTTTTCGTCATTATTTGATTTTTTATGTCACTAAACTTGTCCGCATGGATGTTCCAATTAAAGACGAATAGTACTGGAAAAACATTCGCGCATTCGCGGCTTATTTTTTTATATCGTATTTTTTATTTTAATTCCATTTCAATAAATACCGGCAAATGATCGGAAGGGTAAACGCCATCCCAGTTATCAGTCAGGATTGCATGTTGAATTACTTCAATCTTTCCGTTAACAAAAATAAAATCGATGATCCTGCCCGGCACACCAATAAAATCAAATCCGATAAATGTGAAGGTTGGGCCATGATGAGGATATTTGGAAACAAAGCGGGCATCATAAAAAATAATATCTTCTGTTTTATTGTTTGTTATCAGTTTGTATGTTCCGGAGTTTGGCCTGTCGTTAAGGTCGCCGGTAATAACAACAGCCTGGTCATCTACAAATTTTGTTATTTTGCTAAGAAGCAAGCTCGCGCTTTCGTTTCTTGCATTTTTACTTGAATGAGCGAAATGTGTATTGAAGACAAAAAACTCCCTGCCGTTTGAGAGATCGCTCATTTTTGCCCAGGTTACAATCCTCGGAGCTGTTGCAAACCAACCAATGCTTCCGGGTTTTTCAGGAGTTTCCGATAGCCAGAAAGTTCCTGTTTCGGCAACAGCAAAACGCCTTTTATCATAAAAGATAGGATTATATTCACCTTTTTCAGCTCCATCTTCACGACCTACACCGCAGTAAGCAAAATTTGGAAATGTATTTTGTAAATCATCAACCTGGTTTTTTAGAGCTTCCTGAAGACAAAAAATATCAACTTTATGAAACCGGATAACACTTGCCACCCTGTCTTTTCTGTTTGCCCATACATTGTCGTTATCCAGAGGATTGTCGAAACGGATATTGTAGGTCATAATTTTTATCGGGTTATTTATTTTTAATAAACCCTGTGCTCCAATTTTAATTGATGGAAATAATAAAATAAGCAGAGTTAACGAAAGAATTAATTTTTTCATGATTTTTTATCTTTTTATAAATTGTTAAAATTTTTCGTATATAATAAAATATAAAACATCTACGTGCCTTTTCAATTTTTTGGCCAACAAAGATTGCGGCAAATTTAAGTTTTTTTTAAAATGATTGAAATGAAAGTTGAAAAGTTAAAGAGTGGAAGGTTGAAAAGTTAAAGGGTTGAAAAAGTTGAAGAGTTGAAAAAGTGGAAGGGTGGAAAAAGTGGAAGGTTGAAAAGTGGAAGGGTTGAAAAAGTGGAAGGGTTGAAAGGTTGAAAAGTTAAAGAGTTGAAAAAGTGGAAAGGTGGAAAAAGTGGAAGGTTGAAAAGTGATGGAGTGGAAAAAGTGGAAGGGTGGAAAAGTTGAAAAGTTGAAAGGTTGAAAAGTGATGGAGTGGAAAAGTACTCTGTAACCCTTCAACTCTGTAACTCTGTAACTCTTTAACCCTGTAACCCTGTAACCCTTTAACCCTGTACCCCTTCAACTCTGTAACTCTGTAACCCTTCAACTCTGTAAATCTGTAACTCTGTAAATTC
>CBDUSJ010000312.1:0-3838 GCA_965369845.1 uncultured bacterium
GGAAAACAGAGCTTGTTCGTACCTTCCGATTTTTACCGGTTTTATTTCCACATCCGAAATATCTACCTGAAGATTGTTGTTATTGTTTCGGGTACAAGCGAAAAGAAAAACAATCCAAATTACCGGCACTATGCTCCTGAAAAAAAATATATTCCTCATATTTATGAAACAAAAATAAAAAAATGTCAACATTATTAATAACGTTGACATTTTTTTCTATGATAAAAATTATGATTTTATCCTAATATTTTCCAACCAAGCGTGATATTAAAAGCGTCATTTTTAGAATTAAAATTTAATCCACCCGATTCTTTAATAACCTCATTCAGGCCAAACTGATACTTCACGTCGAGGGTAAACATCAAAATATCAACACCGCCGCCAACATAAAGACCCCAGATCAAATCCTCGATTGATGAATCCTTGATCGGATCGAAATATCCTGCTTCATCTTTGGTTTCAATCTTTTTATCAGTAACAATTGAAGCTGATGGCCCGGCAAGAATACGGATATTTCCTACTCCCAGGTTAATTATTCGCCACCCGATCAATACAGGTATTTCAATAGTTTTAAGCTTAATTTCCTGTTTGAAAGGATTAGTGGATATTTCATCCTTGAAAACTCCGCCTTTAGTAATCCAGTTAATCTCCGGCTGAATGTATATTTTTTTACCAAGCCGGACAAAAACCCCGAAATTGAAATTATTTGTAAAGTCGGTTTTAACGTCTTCAAGGTTGGTTGTTAGTTTTGATGTGTTAAAACCAACCTTAGGGCCAATAGCAAATTGACCGAAAACAAATGTTGTGCTTAGGAAAAGCGCAAGAATCAGTGTAATTTTTTTCATTGCAGATAAATTTTAGTGTTTAATTTTTTTTTCTTGGCAAAGATAATTAAATAGTAAAATTGGGTAACATTTTTTTTTAAAAAAAATATTATGCTTTCTTGTCACAGCTACGCAGTTTTGTTTTTTTGTTTGATTTTGATTTTAGCATAATTTCATCGCTCTGCGATTTACCCGTTGATTAACTCTCCAAAAGTTTTAAAACTTTTGGAGAGTTTTTACCCGTACAAACGGTCAAACGGGTTTTAAAAATAAACTTAACCGGCGTGGGCTCTCTTTGTTTTTTGTTACTCGCCAAAACTCTTCCTACGAATAGGGAGGGCTTTATTCCCTTTTTTGTTTTCAAGGATGATTTTACTCCCCTCCTTGCTTGCAGGGAGGGGCGGGGGGTGGGCAAAAAAACATTGGAATTATTTTTACATTTTAGGCATTTTAGCTCATTTCAAATTTTAATTTGATTATTTTTGTTCGCACAATTGAAAAAGAAAATTTTAAAACAAATTCTAATGAAGAAAAAAATTTTAATCACCCTGATTTTTGTAATTTTATCGGTTTCATTCAGTTTTGGCCAGGCAAAACCATTTAAATTCGGTTTAAAAGTAGCGGCGAATATTGGCTGGATATCACCGGATTCGGAAGATTACGAAGCTAACGGTTCTGTCCCGGGTTTTACATGGGGATTTATAAGTGATTTTGTAATTACCGAAAATTATTTTGTAGGAACCGGATTTAATATGAATTATCTGAACGGGAAACTTAAATATCCTTATCAGGAATGCCTTGATGGAGATACAATTGGCACACTTAAACGAAAGTATAATTTGAGTTATATCGAAATACCTCTAACCCTGAAGATGAAAACCAATAAATTTGATGAATTTGCCTTTTTCGGACGGATTGGGTTTTCTCTTGGTTTTAATATAAAGTCTAAAGCACAAGATGATTTTGTTTATAAAATTGATAGCCAGTACGAAAATGAAACTTCAAAAAGCAATATATCTGACGAGGTCACATTTTTAAAAGGAGCGGTAGTTTTAGGCGCAGGTTTTGAATACAGTATCGATAACACGACCTCGATTGTTGTTGGTGTAACTTATAATAATGGCTTGTCAAATATTCTGAAGGGAGAAAATACTGTAAACAAATCAATCGACCAAAAAGCTACAGTTAATTCGGTGGAATTTACCGTTGGGGTAATTTTTTAAATATTCATTTTATGAAGATAGCTTTAGCCCAAATCAATTACCTTATTGGAAATTTTGAAGACAATACTCGTAAAATAAAAGAGACTATCCGGAAAGCCCGGAAATTGAAGGTTGATATTGTGGTTTTTGCGGAACTTGCCGTTTCGGGCTATCCACCACGTGATTTTCTTGAATTTGACGATTTTATAAATAAATGTTATCTATCGGTTGAAGACATTGCAAAAGAATGTAAAGACATTGCTGCTGTTGTTGGAGCTCCAACAAAGAATCCGAATTTTGAGGGTAAAGGCCTTTACAATTCCGCATTTTTTCTTGCGAACGGGAAGGTTCAATTTATTCAGCATAAAACCCTTCTCCCGAATTATGACGTTTTTGATGAATACAGGTATTTCGAACCGAACACAAAATTTGAGCTTGTAGAATATTCCGGGAAAAAAATTGCCCTGACAATTTGTGAAGATTTATGGAATATCGGCAATGATCCGCTCTATACGATTAACCCAATGGATGAAATGATAAACCGGCGCCCCGATTTCATTATAAATATTTCGGCTTCACCATTTAATTATAATCAGGATAGTATCAGAAAAGATATTCTTATCGAAAATGTAAAAAAGTATAAAATCCCCCTGTTTTACGTTAACCATGTTGGAGCTCAAACCGAATTGCTTTTTGACGGTGGTTCGATGGTTATTAATAAGGATGCAAAAATTGTTGAAGAGCTGAATTTTTTTACTGAGGATTTAAGAGTTTTTGATTTAGAAAAACTTAATTCAAAATCAGCATCTCAGGCAAATAAAAAATACACTGAGGAAAATTCTAAAACAGCCCTGATCCATGATGCCCTTGTTATGGGTATTAGAAATTATTTTCAGAAACTTGGATTCTCAAAAGCTATACTTGGTTTGTCCGGCGGTATCGACTCGGCTGTAACTCTGGTTCTTGCTGTAAAAGCTCTTGGCAAAAAAAATGTTTGCTCTGTATTATTGCCATCTCAATTTTCGTCCGGCCATTCGATAAACGATGCAAAAGAACTTGCAGAAATCATAGGTTCTCCTTATGATTTGATAAACATTGAAGAAGCATATAAAAGTTTTGAAAATACATTAAAACCTTATTTCAAGAATTTACCTTTCGGATTGGCTGAGGAGAACATTCAGGCAAGGATACGCGGAGTTATCCTGATGGCGCTTTCAAATAAGTTCGGGTATATTCTGCTCAACACCTCCAATAAGAGTGAAGCTGCTGTTGGGTATGGCACATTATACGGAGATATGAACGGTGGATTATCTGTGTTGGGCGATGTTTATAAAACCGAGGTTTTCAAACTTGCCAACTATATTAATAGTGAAAAGGAAATTATCCCTGAAAATATTATCAACAAACCTCCTTCAGCCGAATTACGGCCAGGCCAAAAAGATTCCGATTCGCTGCCTGATTATGAAATTCTGGATAAAATTCTTTACCAGTATATTGAATTGCGAAAAGGGCCGAAAGAAATCATCGGGATGGGATTTGATGAAAAAATTGTAAATAAAACTCTAAGGCTGGTAAATACCAACGAATATAAAAGATATCAAACCGCGCCTGTTTTAAGAATTTCACCTAAAGCATTCGGAATGGGCAGAAGAATGCCGATTGTTGCAAAGTATTTGTCATAAAAAGATGGTCTCTCAAGTCCATTTTTTTGTGAATTATTTTATTACCCGAATTTCCACTCTTCTGTTTTTTGCCTGTCCTTCGGAAGTATTGTTTGTCGCAATTGGATTTGATGTTCCGAAACCCATTGCT
>CBDUSJ010000313.1:0-3834 GCA_965369845.1 uncultured bacterium
CTGATTATCTGTAATATACGATATGAAAAATATCATTCTGAGCCTTTTTAGACTGGACTCATTTAAGTTTATTACTCATTTGATTTTATGTTTTTCAAGTGCTGTTCAAGTTCAGCTTCATTATATATCAACACCTCGCGTGCTTTACTTCCTTCGAAATGCCCCACAATGCCGGCAGCCTCAAGCTGATCGATTATTCTACCGGCGCGGTTATAACCAAGTTTAAGCTTTCGTTGCAATAATGATGTAGAGCCTTGTTGATTCTGAACGATTATCAGCGCAGCATCCTCGAAGAGACTGTCCCTTTCGGAAGGGTCGAATTCGGTGATTGGCTCTCTTTCTTCATCAGCATATTCAGGCAAAAGATAAGCATTGGGATATGCACGCTGCGATCCGATATAATCAGTTAACCGCTCAATTTCGGGTGTATCGATAAAAGCACACTGCAAACGGATCAGATCACTGCCGGTTGAAAGCAACATATCACCTCTTCCGATAAGCCGATCTGCGCCTGATGAATCAAGTATTGTGCGCGAATCGACTTTAGCTATTACCCTGAAAGCAATTCGCGCAGGGAAGTTTGCTTTTATCGAACCTGTAATAATATTCACCGATGGTCGTTGCGTGGCAATTACCAGGTGAATGCCGGTTGCTCTGGCAAGCTGTGCCAGCCTTGTCAAAGGGATTTCAATTTCTTTTCCGGCTGTTAAAATCAGGTCGGCAAATTCATCGATAACAAGCACGATATATGGTAAATACCTGTGCCCCTGCAATGGGTTGAGTTTCCTGGCAACAAATTTCGTATTGTACTCTTTTACATTTCTGACCTGTGCATCCTTTAATAGTTCGTACCTGTTGTCCATTTCAATCCCAAGTGAATTCAGGGTTCTGACAACATTTCGTGTATCAGTAATAATTGCTTCTTCCGAATCGGGCAGCTTGGCAAGATAATGCCGCTCAATTTTAGAAAATAATGTTAGTTCTACTTTTTTGGGATCAACGAACACAAATTTCAGTTCTGCCGGATGTTTTTTGTATAGAAGAGAAGCGATAATTGTATTTAATCCAACTGATTTCCCCTGTCCTGTTGCTCCGGCCATCAATATGTGGGGCAATTTTGTAAGATCAGCGACATAAACTTCATTTGAAATTGTCTTCCCCATTCCGAAAGGCAATTCATAATTCGAGTTACGAAACTTTTCGGATGCCAGCACAGACTTCATCGAAACAATGTCAGGTTTCTGATTAGGCACTTCGATACCAATAGTTCCTTTACCCGGAATTGGCGCAATGATCCTTATGCCAAGAGCTGCAAGACTAAGAGCGATATCATCTTCAAGATTCTTTATTTTAGATATCCTGATACCCGGAGCCGGAATAATTTCGTACAACGTTACAGTGGGACCAATAGTCGCTTTTATTTTCTGAATCTGGATTTGATAATTATTAAGGGTTTCAACAATCCTGTTTTTATTCAATTCCAGCTCCTCTTTTCTTACACTGATAGTATCGCTTCCGTAATCGTTTAATAATTCGAGAGTAGGAAATTTAAAATGCGGCAAATCAAGTTTAGGGTCATATTCAGTATCGATGCCCATTCTTTCCGGCAACACATTAGTTTTTTCGGTAGTAGTTTTGTTATCCGGTTTTTCGTCAACAGGATTTTCTATAGTGAAATCTATATCGTCAGGATTATTTCCCGCTGATGTTTTGTTTGGAGTCTTATTTTTTGAAGGTTCAACCGTTAGGTTAATTGTATCCGTTTTTTCGCCCGACAGGTTTTTTTCATTATTATTTTCAGGTTCCGCTTCATCTTCAACTGAATATTCAACTGTGTTATATAAATCTTCTTTGTTACCAAAAGCCGCCGTTTTGTTTATTATATGCCTTTTTCCTTTTTCCTTTGAATTTTTATTTTTTTTACGATTAGGAAGTTTGAACTTGAAAAAGCTAAAAAATCCTATCAGTATCAAAAAACTCAGCAAAATAAAAAGTAATACTAATCCTGCTCCTATTTTTCCAAGTACCGAACAAAGCCAATTGTTAACAAAAACCCCAAAAGAACCGGGGAGTATTCCATTCATCAGCTCAGGAACAAGATAGGCAAAAGCAGACGAAACCCAAATAAGACCCAGCAAAGACAAAATGAAAGTTTTCCATATCGAGATCCTGATTTTCGGCCAGACAAGTTTAATGCCTGAAAGAAAAAAGAATATTGAGAAAAAGAATGAAGCAGCTCCAAACCACTCTTTTATGAAAACATTTGAAAGAGCGGCGCCCAGTTTGCCCATCATGTTTTCAATTTGAATATCTTTATTTCTGAGTATCTCAAGAAAAGAATTATTGAAAACCGTGTCGTCCGGTTTCCATGTAAAAAAATAAGATATGAACGACAAAGTCAGGAATATGGCAAAAACCAGGAAGAATAATCCTGAAACCTGTTGAAATTGCCGGTTTTTAAAAAAATTTGAAACTCTTTTAAAAAAATTGGTTTTCGACCTTTTTTTTCTCGGTTTAGTGTCCGGTTCTTGTTTGAGCCTGTTATTTTTAAATTTGTTGGTTAATGCCGGCATAAATATCTGATTGAAATTTTATGGCAAAATTAATAATTCTGTGTTAACAAAATGATGTAAACCCGGAATTATGTATATAAAATTCACGAATTGGGAAATATGGGAAAATACCCTTATATCATTAAGGATTCTATTAATAAAGAGATTTGGATTTATGATTACCCCCCGAATTTTTTCATCATTTCCTCTTTGGTTACTTCTTGATAATCCCCTGGTATTTCAAATTCTTTTTTAGCAATCCGCTTTTTTTCCACAGCGGTTGCTTCAAATTTCATAATAATATCATTTCCTGTATCCATTTCATATTTCATCAACAAACCGGAAATCTGACTAAAAAGAGGCATACTGAAATTAATATCCTCGGGTACATTTAGTTCTTCGGTAAACCATGCGAACGATTCAGTTTCTTTGCCGCTTGTTCGGTTTTTGAGAATAAGTTTTACTTTTTTACACTCTAATCTTGCAATAATTACGGTTTCATCAAGTATTTCAACACTGACTTCAGGTTGATCTTTTTGTTCTTCTTTCAACTCATCGTAAGTATTTTTTATGGCAAATTTTTGCCCGAGAATATCCACCAGCGATACCTTCGACTTGTTTTCAAGATTATATATGGCGCTTTGATTTCCCATTTGCGTATATAATATGGTTTTAGTTTTATTTTCACCAATCAACAAGGTCATGGTTTTCGGCATCATTTCAAGGATACTTTCATTAAGATTATTTCCCTGATATGTGATTTTATATGTTACCCTTCCCGTAAATGTCCTTTTTTTAGCAGATAATTGGGCAGTACAAAAACAAATTAAAAAAACTACAAGGAAAAAATTAAAAAATCGTTTCATAAGAATATTTATTTTAATGATTATTATTTATGTTCCGGATTAAAGATTACGTTTACAAAGGTAAATTATTATTTAATCTATAACCGATAATGATTTATTATTCTACGGCGTAGTGTTTAGTTCAATAAGGATTAAGGCTATTAATCAGTATCGGATGAATATCTGTAAAGCACGGTACACTATAGCATTAAGATTTTTAGTCCGGTCGTTATCAGTGAAATGCAATACCGGAACTACACTCAAAAAATCATATTCTTAAACTTCTTGATATTGTAATTGATTGTCAATTTGGTATAGTTTTTTTTTAAAGGAAAATAATAATGGCACTGAATTTAATGGAGAAATGATAAAAGGTAAATCAATCCATACGGACCCATACGGGCTAACTTCGTGTCGCTTGCTTCGCTTCGTACGGA
>CBDUSJ010000314.1:0-3815 GCA_965369845.1 uncultured bacterium
CAACAGACTGTTATGTTGATGTTTACGATTAATATGTTGCAAGTTGGGTTAAGAAGAATTAATTTTTTTAAAAAATAATTCTATGGAAATAACTGTAATCAACGAATTTATTAAAAAAGTAAAACTTTTCAAGAAGACACCTTTTGGTGAAGAGAAGCGGCTATCTTTCTTCAGCAAGTATGATTTTTTGGGAGAAGGCTTCCTTATCTGCTTTTGATTTTTATTAATCCTGACATCGGCACATCAAAACGGTATGTTCCTTTTTTCATAACAGTTTGTTTTTGCAATAAGATGTTTCCCATGCAGTCAAAAATTTCAACCTGCACTTTACCAAAGTTTTCATTTATCAGCAATACTACGGATTTATCTGCGGTAGCATTAACAATATCAAGATTTTTTATCGCCGGGTTGAATGGTTCAGCAAGATTATTGTCGTACAAAACAATAATTTCCTTTTGTTCATCGTATGCCGAGATTTTTGGGAAAAGCGCAGCAGGCGATTCGGGAATAAATTCACCATCAAGCAAAACGTTACTGTTATTTTTCCAATATTTTGTCCAGAAAGTAATCATTTTTTTATGCTCGTCAGACAGAGAATCAAGTTTTACCGAAATCTGCGGAACACTAAAAAGAATATTCAAAAACTGAAGGGCTGCATTTTCGACAGGGTCGCTCCTGTGCCACATAATCATATCCGAATGAACCGCCGTGTTTCCCGACAACAGTCGCAGATTTGCAATTCTAACACGATTTACAACAGCCATATTAGGACAATCGACCGCCCTGAACATGTTGCCGTATTTTCGCATCAACGGCCCGATGTATGGCTGGCGGAATTCGATCATAATTTCCGGGTCAATTTTGCGAAGCCTGTCCATAATATCAGTCATCAACCTATCGACAGCCTCATTCACCGATGCAATATCCCTGCCGTTTGATGCTGTCATATCCGTATTTTTATCTGCTGCAAACCAACCGATAAAATCAAGTTTAAAGCCGTCGAGTTTCCAATCTGTTATTGCATTTTCATAAGTTGAAATAATGAACTCTCGTACTTCCCGATACCTGGGATCGAGTACCCATGTTTGCTGGTCTTTCCAACTCCGCAGGTATTTTCCTTTAAAACGTTCAAAGTTTTTTGATTTTTCACCGATAAAAGGCAACGAATACCACAAAAGAATTTTCATGCCGTTTTTGTGTATGCTGTCAACAAACGCTTCCATTTGTGGTATTCTCTCAGGAATCCAGTCGCCGGTAAATGCATATCCTCTTTTATTGTCGAGGGTTTGCCAGCCATCATCGATGATAACAACCTCAAGGCCTATTTCACCGGCAATACTTAATTCTTTAAGCAATTCTTCAACAATTAGATTTTGGTGAAAATTGTACCATGAAGAATAAACCGGCATTTTTGAACTTTCAGGTGTTTGTGCCGGAGCTAACTCATCCATCGACGCCCACCAATTTGATACTTTTCCGAGTGTTTCATAATATGGCTTTGCGCGTCTGTCAATCCTGATTTGCACCTGATATTCGGAAATTTTTGGCAACTTCTCTTCAAAAAACTTTATTGAGCAATAAAAATTGGCATCCTCCTCCATGATGTAAGAATCGAATTTCAACCTGTTCAATGCGTCAGAACATGCCACAGTAAACCTGTTTTCATTTTGCCGGTTCATAAAACAAAGCACAGGCGCATTTTTTGAAGCCCGCGAACTAAAGCCGCTCCGGTAATAATTTACCCTGTCGGTATTGTATCCCGTATTCCAGAACTGGTAAATGTCGTCTGACGGAAAATGCCAGTTGATCGAAAATTCAGGCGGTATTTCCGGTGTAGAGGAATGTAAAAAAAGCGTAACTATTTCAAGCCCATCCTCAATTGTTTCAGACGTAAGCTCATATTCAAAGGTTTTTAAATCACCTTCTATTTCCAAATCTTCCATTGAAAAAGAAATCGTTTGAGTTTTAATACCGAGTTCCTTTTCCGGCAGCTCAAACGACCTGTTGACGCAATTTGAAAAAATCAAAGCAATTAAAGCAAAAATCAAATATTGAATTTTTCTCATAAAGCAATGTTTTAAATTTAATTTGTAAAAAACAAAAATACAATTCATTATAAAAAAAACAGTTTTCTTTGTTAATAAAATGAAAAAACTATGAATAGTAAATTTTGACACACCCTGTACATTTTATTACAGAGCAGGCAGGAGTATGATTAAAGTAATTTTTTTGCGCCTTTGCGTGAAATTTTAAACACATGAAAAAGCAGCATTTATTTGGAAAAACTTTATCGGAATTATTGCAGTTGTGCAGCGACTACGGACTTCCGAAATATACGGCCTCACAAATTGCCGACTGGCTTTATAAAAAAGATATTATGAGTATTGACAGGATGTCTAATCTTTCTAAAAAAACCAGGCAAATTTTAAACCTGCATTTTGATTTTGGATTTACCGAATATCAGCAGGTACAGGTTTCCGTTGACGGCACAAAAAAATATCTTTTTCCCACAGAAGGTGAAAAATTTATTGAAACTGCTTTTATTCCCGAAACATCGAGAAATACTTTGTGCGTGTCGTCGCAGGTAGGCTGCAAAATGGGATGTTATTTTTGTATGACGGGCAAACAGGGTTTTCAGGGAAATCTAAGCGCCGGAGAAATTTTAAACCAATTCAGGAATATCCCGGAAAGGGATAAAATTACTAATCTTGTTTATATGGGGATGGGCGAACCTTTCGATAACCCGGAAGAGGTAATGAAAAGTCTTGAAATATTGACTTCGGATTATGGCTTTGGCTGGAGCCCGAAAAGAATAACGGTTTCCACCATCGGAATAATACCTGCAATTATCGAATTCCTTGATAAAAGCCGATGCCATCTTGCAGTCAGTCTTCATTCGCCTTTCGAAGAAGAGAGAAAAAAACTTATACCCATAGAAAAAGTATATAATCTTAAAGATGTTCTTAATACGATCCGCCGGTTTGACATCGGCAGGCAGAGACGTGTTTCTTTTGAATATATTATGTTTAAAGGGGTAAACGATAGTTTGCGTCATGTTAATGAGCTTGCCCGGATTTTGAACGGAATAAAATGCAGGATAAATCTTATCAGGTTTCATCAGTTTCCCGGCGCTGCTTTTGAAGGCTCTGATGACGAAACTATTGAAAAATTTATGATAGCGCTGAATGATAAAGGTATCAGAACTACAATACGCGCATCGAGAGGACAGGATATTTTTGCTGCCTGCGGATTATTGTCAACAAAAGAATTGATGAAGAAGTAATTAACAGACAGCGAAGCGAATTACTATTGAATGACAGCGAAGCAAACGACCAAGGAAGCGACACGAGGTACATCCACCCGTACGGGTGGATTCACTTTGTTTCATTAGCCCGTATGGGAAATAACATATACCGGGAAATTCTGAATTTAATAATGTTTTATCACAACCACCGTAGATATAAAGACGGGAAAAAGAAAAGGAAAAACACAAATGGAATTATTGACCGGGAAAAAACAAAACAAAGATTGGCTGGATATGCTGCTCAATATTGACAAGGTGGATTACGTCTCCACCCAATTGCGGCATAACAAGCCTTAACAATCTCTCTGAAAATCAATTAATGATTTTTATGGGAATGGTGTCCCCGGGAACACTCTATAATCAAAATTTGTTAACTACTTTGGTGGTGTTTTGAAAGATGCCCAATTTTTTATTAGAAAATAATTGTATTTTTGTGATTTAGACTGGTAACTTTTCGATTAATATAAACAGGTAAAGCGTATCGAGAGTTGAATGGTTAAGCCACAACAAT
>CBDUSJ010000315.1:0-3788 GCA_965369845.1 uncultured bacterium
GGACGGCTACAAACTTTAGACACTTTAGGCACTCCAAACTTTAGGCACTCCAAACCCTCTCATCCTTTACAATTTTGCCGTCATCCAAGGTGATAATTCTTTTTGCCTTGTCCATTACTCTTGAATCATGCGTTGAAAAAATAAAAGTAATGTTTTCTTCTTTGTTTAGTTTTTCCATGATTTCCAGTAATTCTCTCGTTGATTTTGAATCGAGATTGGCGGTGGGTTCATCAGCAAGAATAAATTTAGGTTTTGACGCCAGCGCTCTTGCAACCGACACCCTTTGCTGCTGTCCGCCTGAGAGTTGGTCAGGCCTGTCGTTTTTCTTATCAGGCAGCCCGACAGCTTCCAAAAGTTCGTCAACCCTTTGGTCACATTCCTTCTTCGACCGGCCTTGTAATTGCATTATAAATTCAATATTTTCCTTTACGGTAAGCACAGGGATAAGATTAAAAGCCTGAAATACAAAGCCGATATTGTGAAGCCGAAAATCAATAAGTTTTCTTGAAGGTAAGGTATTTATCTTTTTCCCGTCGATTATCACCTCACCCTCTGAAGGTTTATCAAGCCCGCCAAGCATATTCAGAAATGTGGTTTTCCCACAGCCCGACGGCCCGACTATTGCAGAAAATTCACCTTCTTCAACTTCAAGATCGATACCGTTAACAGCATGAACCGGGATTATTGTTTCGTCGTATATTTTATGCAGGTTTTTAGTTTCGATAACTTTCATTTTCTATAATATTTATGTTGATAACTTTATTTTTTAAATATTTATTCTTGTCTTATTGCTTCTGCAGGGTTTAATTTTAATGCTTTACGCGCCGGCCAGATAGATGCAATAATCGCGGTGATTATCACAAGAATTGTAAGTTCCACGTAAAAGCCGGGATTAACAACCGGATACACATACGAACTGTATCCCATCGATTCGAGTCCCTGTGCCATGCTTGCAAAATTTATCCCGTATTTTCCGGTAAGGGAAATGGTGACCACACTTAAAACAACTCCAATTACTCCTCCTGTAACAGATAAAAATATTGTTTCGAGCATTATCATATTGAATACCCTGACCCTGTTCATACCAATCGCCATAAGCATGCCTATCTCTTTGGTGCGTTCAAGGATAACCATCAGCATTGCGTTAATAATCCCGAAAATAAGTGCAAATAAAATTATTATCAACAGCCAGTACCCGAATTGTGTCATCATCGTTTTCATCATTACCAGCGAAGGCTTTATTTCTTTCCAGTCTTGCACGCTAAGCGTAGGGAATTCAGCTTTTAACTTATCGGCAACCTGAAATGCCATATCGCTGTTTTCTGTCCTGATCGCAATTTCCGATGTATTTGCCGGATCAAAACCAATCAGGCTGTTCAGGTCGGAGGATTTCACAAAAACGTTCATCTCGTCAAAAACAGAATTTGAGGTTTTATAAATTCCGACAACTCTGAACAATCCGTAAGTCATTTCGCCATTCAGGCTCTGGATAGTTACAACAAACTTATTTCCCATACCGGCTTTAAGTTTATCAGAGAGTTTCTTGCTTATCACCGCCGGCGAGTTTCGGATTTTTTTTTCGAAATACGACCCATCGATAATATGTTTGTAAATATCGGTAACCTTTTTTTCATCTTGAGGGATTATTCCGTTAATTTTAATTCCGGTTCCTGTTATAGCTGTGTTTGCCATTGCCGTTGATTTTGTTCTTTTGCAAACAGCGGTAACTCCCGGCAGTTTTTTTATTTCTTTAATTTTTTCATCAGCATTATAGATGGCAGATATATCCACTTCGTTGTAGAGAAATTTCGGGTTATGGATTTGAATATCCGAAATTTCATTATTTATCGAGTTGGAAATTTGCTGAAGCACCATACCGTTCATTAGCCCCATCATAAAAACGCCTCCGTACAATCCAAGGGCTACTGCCAGTATCACCACCATACTTCTGAGTTTATTCCGCCAAACGTTTCTCCATGATATTTTCCAAAGCATTTCAGTAACTTTTTATATTTATTTGATAAAAATTATTTTACTCTCAGGTTGTCAATAACATTAAATCGATTTATAAAAATAAAAGGATAAAATGCAGCTATTACAGTCAGAATTATTACTGTTACAGCCTGATTAAAAAAGATCTTAAAATTAAAAGCAAACGGAAGAACAGGCTGCACATTAAATTCGAGCATTGCCTGAGCCATATCCCCGGTTAGCGGAATCGGGTTCAGGTAAAAATAAATTATAATCGGAAGGCTTATTATCGTTCCTATCAAAATACCTATTATTCCGATGTATAAAGTTTCGATAAAAACAACAATTGCCAACTTGTATCTTTGCATTCCCACGGCAATCATAACTGAAAATTCTTTTCTGCGTTCCATGGTCATCATCAGGATTGTACCGAAAATACCAAATGCAACCACAAGGTAAAGAATTCCCAGCATAAACAATCCGCCTACATTATCACGTTGAATGCTTTGCACTAATTCGACCATCATTTTACGCCATGTCATCACTTCGTACTTATTTCCTGTTTTTTCTTTAAGGGCATCAACAGTCCTGTTGAGACGGCCAGGATTTTTAAGCATCAACGATATAGATGTCAGACGATCGTTAGCAGCGTAAAAATATTGGGCCGAAGAAAGAGTCATATAAACAAGCTGACTGTTCATTTTTGGAGATGGAAAATGAATGATCCCTCTTACAGGATACTTTCCTGCTGCTGTTATTCCGTGAAACCCCTGACTTAATAAAACCAAAGTATCGCCGGCTGAAATTTCAAGGTATTTAGCAAGATTTTCAGCTACCAAAACCCCGTTATCATTAGCGTCAAGAAAATACTTTCCATCAACCACACGGCTTGCAAGATTGGTAATTGAATCCTCAATTGCAGGGATAGTACCGATCAATCCCACGCCTTTGGTTATATTTCCGGAAGAAGCCAGCGCGAATGACTCAATTCGTGGTATCATCGACGACACATTCTTTACCGATTTTATTTCTTCGGTAAGCTTTGGTGTTGATTCAAAAGTATTATCGATTGTTTTGTCGTCCCAGTAACCTTTGGCGTGAACCTGGATATAGCCGGTAGAATTTTTGATAGCATCCTCTTCCATTTTGCTATACGAACCGGTTTGCATCGACCGCATAATAAGAGCAAGCAGAATTGCAAAAAAGACCGATGCCGTTGTTATCAGGGTTCTACGCTTGTTCCTCCACAAATTCCGCCAAGCTAATTTTAAATAATTTGTCATTGTAATTTTTTTATTGTTTTCACTTTCCTACTTCACTCTTTTCATATTTTGCTGCGAAAAGAAATCTTCGCTGATTGGTTTGTTGTATATCATTTCATCGATATCGAGTATGGTTTTATGTCCCTGTTTCTGCACCGGTACCATCTCCATGTGAGCAGGGAGTTTCCTGTCGCCGAACTGTTTTACGTCGCTACATGTTTCACGGTTTACAAGTTTCATATTCTCATCAAAATATTCCATCTTCATCTGGTAAAATTCTTCTTTGGCAATCCATAAGATTATTTTTCCCCACACCACGGCTGCATCCTCTTTTGGCAGAAGCTGAATTTTATAGCAATCAAAACCACCTGTTTCTTCTTCACCCAAAATTTTGTGGGTATAATCATCAAGAATAGAATTCATTTTTACAAGATCGTTATTTGTAAAATCAGAACCCATCCACGATTGGCTCATCATGGAAGGAGGAATTTTTATCATCCGGCCTATCGAAGGCATCCAGTTCCACATATCCGTTTCACGTTTCATAAAAACCTG
>CBDUSJ010000316.1:0-3726 GCA_965369845.1 uncultured bacterium
TATCATTCTATCATTTTATCATTCTATCATTAATCCATTACCCATTAAATTCCCAGTAGAATCCTGATAATTATTATTTTAAGAATAGAACACCCCGATACACTTCGTTACGGGGCAGGCTGATAACGCTGATTTGACTGATTTACACTGATTTTTATCTGTGATTATCCGTTTAATCCGTGTCATCTGTGTTCTATTAATTATTTAGGAAAAGCATTATTAAAAAGCATCCTTTACCTATGGTTACAATATAAGGTCAAGATGGGGTCCAGGTTAGGGATGTGATTATTAAAATTTTTGAATGGTTGATTTGTTGAAATATTATACTTCAGCCAAAAGCTGTGTAGAAATATTTAATCACATTAATTTATTTCTAAAAAATAAAACCGGCAACTTTTTGTTAATTATATTGATCATAAAACTAATACACATCATCCGATGAATAATATGCTGTTGTCCTTATTGTTAACTCTGTTTTTTCTTCCGTTTACTTTTGCTCAGAAAGATAACTCCCCTGTCCGTTTGGAATTTGAAGCGAGGGCTGAGGTTTTTGAACTTATACCTTGTAACGAAACAGGCCTGCTTGTTTTTTATGAAAGCATAAAGCAGATAGATGAATCCAACAAAGCATGGGTGTTTGTTTTTTATGATAAAAATCTCGATCCTCTCTGGTCGAAAGAAGTCCCGGTTTTGAAGGATCTTACATACCGGGATTATCATCTTGAAAATAATATTTTATACCTTGCTTTTCAGAATAAGGGAAAATCCAAGTCTGATAAATTTAATTTCCAGTTGTTAAAAATAGACCTGTTTGATTCCAGGTTTACGGAGACAAGTTTGTTTATCCCGGAAAAAGCCGATTTAACAAATTTTGACATAGTCAGGGATTGGTTTGCAGTTGGATTTAATTACGGGAAAGATGATGCACTTCTTATTTTAAGGAATCTTGAAAACGAAAATGAACAGCTTGTTAAGTTCACCGACCAGTCTGTCTTTATTGAAGATGTAAAAATCGATTCTGTCAATAATAAATTATTTTTGGCATTGAATATTTATCAAAGCCGCAAGCAGAGTGCTCTGTATCTTAATGTTTACAATTTTGACGGCACATTGGACAGATCGGTCGAAATAGCGCCGCCAAACAAAAGTGAAAAGCTGATGAATGCGCAAATGTTTTTTAGCGGCGCAAATGAGATATTCATTCTCGGCAGTTTTAATAATCTTAACGGAAGGTCGTCAGTTTCAGAAGAAGACAAGGAGGGAGGGCAATCAGAAGGATTTTATATTGCGAAACTTGAAAAATTTGAACAGAAATTTATTAAGTTTTACAGTCTTATTGATTTTAAAAACATAAAAGAAATTCTTAACAATGCTGAGCTTGCCAAGGTTAATAACATGATTAAAAAAAACAAAAAGAAGGATAAGGAAAGTTCTTTGAATTATCAGTTTCTGATCCATCATCTGATAGAAAATGATGACGATTTTATTCTTCTTGCCGAGGCATATTATCCCGAATATCATCAGGTTTCTACTTATAGTTATGATTTTTACGGTAGGCCGGTACCATATTATTATACGATTTTTGACGGATACAGATATTTTAATGCTTTTGTTGCAGAGATAGGACGTGATGGCAAAATGAAATGGACAAATGGCATGAAAATCTGGGACGTGATGTCGATGAGATTATTAAAAAGAGTTGAATTGTTTTTTGATGGAGATGACATTGTGCTTACTTATAATAAAGACGGCAAGATTGCTTCGAAAGTAATAAGCGGATATAATGAAGTTGGGGATGAAGAACAAATGAAAGTAGAGACATTATACCGCAATGATGTTCAGCTTGATACAAGCAACGGCATGATAAAACGCTGGTATGGCAATACTTTCATTGCTTTTGGTTACCAAACCATCAGAAATAGTACCTTGGGGGGAGGAAGCAAAAGAAAAGTTTTTTACGTGAACAAACTTGTATTTGAATAATTACGGGTAGAAATTAAAAATTAAAAATTAAAAATTAAAAATTAGAAATTGGAAATTGGAAAATTGAAATTAGAAATTTTAATAATAATCAAGCTTTTTCTCAATTTCAAGGTTCAATTACTATTTGGCGTTTTGAAGCATCTGACTTATTTTAGAACCTTTTAACCCTGATAGAATAGTTACACTTCGTTTCACATTCCACAGGGTAAACAATTTAACAATTTAACAATTTAACAATTTAACAATTTAACCTTACTACAATTTTCGCATCTTCCGGCCCCTGATAATCTTTTCCATTTCTTCAAAATTTTCTTCCATACATTCGAGCAGCCGTAACTGGGCTTTTGCTCTCTGAAGATTGTGTTCCTCAAATTCGGTTTTGTAATAAATATCTCCTGCAATATAGTCGGTCAGAAATCTTAATGCGATTGTGTAGGTGAGCAATTTACACGAAAACGCAAGATTATCAACTTCATCAGCGTTAAGAAACGAAAGTGATTTTTCGAGATATCCCTCTGAAAATCGCTCGAAAAGCAACATATCAATCCCGATTTTTTCAAGCTCACTCTCGTCTTCAGCAGCAGTATTAATTAGTGTTCTCACTGCATCGCCGAAATCGTAGTGGACGTAACCGTTCATTACGGTGTCGATGTCGATCAGGCAAATTGCGTGTTCATTATTATCAAAAAGGATATTATCGAATTTTGTGTCGTTGTGGGTAATTCTTAAAGGTATTTTACCCTCCTTGCCAAGTCTGACAATTTTTTTCATTTCATCGGCTCTGTCAAGGATTTTTTCTATTTCGAGTTTAATGTTTTTTGTTCGTTTCAAAGGATTGGATTTTAAGGTATCGTAAAATATTTTGAGACGTTTTGAAATATTATGAAATCCCGGCAGTATTTCGTGCAATGGGCCGCCCGGCAGATCGGAAAGGAGCGCCTGAAATTCCCCCACTGCTTTTCCACCCTCATAAGCTTTTTTAGGAGTTATCTGAAGTTCAGCATCAAAAATATTATTGCAGTAAACATAGCATCGCCAGCAGTTATTATTTTCATCGGCGTAGAAATTATTGCCGTCGATTGCAGGAACCAGGATAAGAACCCTGTTAAAGCTTGTTTTCTTTTCTTTGTCAGGAAGCTTATTTTTCAGATGTGTGGTTACTCTTTCGATGTTCTCCATAAGTTTTTGAACATCAGGAAATATTTTATTATTAATACGCTGAAAAACATAATCGGGAGAAAACGTTTCTTTTGTACGGATAAGGATGGTATCGTTAATATGGCCCAACCCGAGAGGCCCGGCCTGATAATATGAACCTTCTGTTTTGAATTTGCCGAACAGCGCCTGATAATCGGGATGTAAAAAATTGTTGGTCATTAGTGGATTTTATTTCCATAGATTTTCAGGGTAAACTCCTTTTTTAATAAGTTCATTGATCTTGACAATAGCTTTTTCCTTATCAGCTTTATAAGTAACGCCAAACCATTGCTCATTTCCTTTCAGAATGGTAATCTTTCCTTTATTTTCGCTGATCATGTTCATCAGGGGAGTGGCGATAAAATACTCTGCTTTCAGGTCGTTTTTTGCTTTTTTAATAAATTTTTCAAATCCCTCTCTGAATATTCTAAAAATTCCCGGATAAAAGCCCCAGATATTCATCGAAACAATATCATCAAATTTAAGAGCCTTCCAGTTTTTCTGTGTATCTTCAAAACCTATCTCATTCCCTTTTTTGCCAATATT
>CBDUSJ010000317.1:0-3716 GCA_965369845.1 uncultured bacterium
CTCGATTGCCGTCATCTCGATAAAAATGAACTTATCGAACATTTTCCGACAATATATGCAAAATGCCTTAGTATCGGTATTGATATTACCAGAGATATGATCCCGGTTGTACCGGCAGCTCATTATACCTGCGGTGGGATTAAAACGGATGAATTCGGAAGAAGTTCAATTACAAATCTCTATGCAAGCGGCGAATGTGCATCAACAGGTTTGCATGGCGCTAACAGGCTTGCTTCAAATTCTCTGCTCGAATCTGTGGTTTTCTCTCACCGTGCCAGCCAAGACGCCATCACTAAAATAAAAACAATTGATTTTTGCGACAGTATTCCCGACTGGAATGCAGAAGGAATGGTGCTTAACGAGGAATTAATTCTCGTTACCCAGAGCCTGAAAGAACTTCAGGCAATAATGAGTAATTATGTAGCGATCGTAAGATCGAATCTTAGATTAAAACGCGCTCTTGACAGACTTGAAATAATTTATCGGGAAACAGAAGACCTATATAATAAATCGATACTGACAATCAGGATATGTGAGTTGCGGAATATGATAAATGTGGCATACCTGATTATTAAAATGGCTATGCAAAGAAAAGAAAGCCGCGGATTACATTTTTCACTTGATTATCCAAAAATTGAAAATGAAACAAAATGAACAGGCAGAAGTTTCTTGATTTTATTGAGTATCCCGCCAGGCTAAATTCCCAGTCAAAAAACCTGCTCGATGAACTGGTAAAGGAATTTCCTTATTGCCAAACAGCTCAAGTTCTTTTTTTACTCAGCCTGTTGAATGAAAATAGTATTCATTATGATAATCGTCTTAAAGTTGCTTCCGCTTATGCCGGAGACAGGGGGATGCTAAAAACCCTGGTTGTGAAAAGTAAACAAGAGATTGAAAAGAAAAAAGGAGAAATATTTACCGAAACTGATACGGTAGAAGAATATGAAAGCGTAGAAAAGAAAAAATTCCCACAACATTTAAAAACTGAGCTAATCAACAAATTTATCGAAGATGCACCGAGAATAACACGTTCAAAAACAGATTTTTTTAATCCTACTAATTATGCTAAGAACAGCGCTATCGACAAGAATGATATTGTGAGTGAAACGCTTGCAAAAATTTATTACGAACAAGGTAATATTGAAAAAGCTTTAAAAATTTTTGAAAAATTATATTTGAAAATTCCGGAAAAAAGTATTTACTTTGCAAACTTGATTGAAAAAATAAAATCAGAAAATAATATTTTATAAACATTAAAAAATTTTTATTATGGGTGGATATGTGTTAATAGCAGTATTTGCGATGATATTAGCTGTTTTAATAGTCTTGGTTGTTTTAGTGCAAAATTCAAAAGGCGGCGGCCTTGCTTCAAATTTTGCCGGTTCAAATCAATATATGGGAGTAAGAAAAACTGCCGATTTTCTTGAAAAAGGAACATGGTGGTTGGCAACAGCGCTGTTGGTTTTAAGCCTGTTTTCAACCAAAATTATCCCCCGTAATCAGGGTCAGGTTGAAACTATTTTGCAGTCGGAAGTAAAGATTGATGAAATACCTATTCCTATTGCTCCGTTTGAAACTTCACAAGAAAAATCACAAGAAACAGAAGATCAAAATCCGGAATAAAAACTATCCGGAATAATCTTATAAAATGTCAGAGTGTCATAGATACTCTGACATTTTTTTTGGCATAAATTATGATAGGGGGCAAATATCAAATTTTAAAATAAAAATAATTTTTATTAATAAATATTAAAAAGTAAAAAAAATGACAAAATTGAACATCAAGCCATTAGCAGACAGAGTAGTTATTGAACCTGCCCGTGCTGAAGAAAAAACTGCCGGTGGAATTATTATTCCCGATACGGCAAAGGAAAAACCACAAAAAGGTTTTGTTGTAGCTGTTGGAGATGGTAAAAAAGATGAACCTTTAACAGTAAAAGTTGGCGATACTGTTTTATACGGTAAGTATGCCGGCACCGAAATAAGTATCGATGGAAAAGATTATCTCATCATGCGTGAGTCTGACATCGTTGCAATTGTTTAATTATTCGTAGAATTTAAAAATAATAATAAAAAATTTAAAAAATGGCAAAAGATATAATTTTCGATCTTAAAGCAAGAGAAGCATTGAAAAAAGGAGTAGATGCTTTAACAGACGCCGTAAAGGTTACTTTAGGGCCAAAAGGAAGAAATGTAATACTTGATAAATCATTTGGCTCACCTGCAATTTCTAAAGACGGTGTTACTGTAGCAAAAGAAATTGAGTTGGAAGATAGAGTTGAAAACATGGGTGCACAAATGGTTAAGGAAGTTGCTTCTAAAACCAATGATATTGCAGGCGACGGCACGACCACTGCAACAGTTCTTGCACAAGCAATAATTACAACCGGGCTGAAAAACGTTACGGCAGGCGCAAATCCGATGGACCTTAAAAGAGGTATTGACAAAGCTGTTGTAAAAGTTATTGAAAGCTTAAAAGAGCAATCGCAAGAAATTGGCGAACACAATGAAAAAATCGAACAGGTTGCTTCGGTTTCTTCAAATAATGATATTACTATTGGGAAACTTATTGCTGAAGCAATGAATAAAGTTAAAAAAGAAGGAGTGATTACTATTGAGGAAGCAAAAGGTATAGAAACTTATGTTGACGTTGTGGAAGGAATGCAGTTCGACAGAGGTTATATTTCGCCTTATTTTGTTACCAACACTGAGAAAATGGAAGCCGTTTACGAAAATCCTTATATCCTCATTCACGATAAAAAGATCTCCGTAATGAAAGACCTGCTTCCGATTCTCGAAAAAGTAGCACAAGGTGGCCGCCCGATGCTGATAATTGCCGAGGATGTTGAAACCGAAGCATTAGCTACACTGGTGGTTAACAAACTCAGAGGCGGACTTAAAGTTGTTGCCGTTAAAGCTCCAGGGTTTGGCGACAGAAGAAAAGAAATGCTTGAGGATATCGCCATTTTGACAGGCGGCACTGTCATTTCTGAAGAAAAAGGTTATAAACTCGAAGATACAACTCTCGACTCATTAGGCGAAGCTGAGAAGATCACAGTTGATAAAGATAATACCACAATCGTAAGTGGCAAAGGTCATAAAAAAGATATTGACAGCAGAGTTGCGCAGATCAAAACTCAAATCGAAACCACAACATCCGACTATGACAAGGAAAAACTTCAGGAACGTCTGGCAAAACTGGCAGGCGGGGTTGCAGTTATTCACGTTGGCGCAGCCAGCGAAGTTGAGATGAAAGAGAAAAAAGACCGTTGCGATGATGCATTAAATTCGACACGCGCAGCGCTCGAAGAAGGAATTATTCCGGGCGGCGGTATTGGTTACATCAGAGCAATTGAAGCTTTGAATGAGGTTGATGTTGATAATGAAGATGAGGAAACCGGTGTTGCAATAATGAAAAGAGCGCTTGAAGAGCCACTCCGTCAGATCGTTGAAAATGCAGGACTCGAAGGTTCAATAATTGTTCAGAAAGTGAAAGAAGGCAATGGTGATTTTGGTTTCAATGCAAGTACGGAGGTTTACGAAAATCTCTTTGAATCCGGAGTAATTGACCCAACCAAAGTTGCACGCGTTGCTCTTGAAAATGCAGCGTCAATTGCAGGTATGCTTCTAACTACCGAGTGTGTGGTTGCTGAACACAAAGAAGAAAACGAAACTCCTCCGATGCCGGGTGGAATGCCTCCGGGCGGCGGTATGGG